>DASSIC010000463.1:0-4658 GCA_035692325.1 Gemmatimonadaceae bacterium
ACGAAGAGCAGCGACAGCCTCCCCTGGCTGTTCTACAAGGACGGCGTGCGGGAGCTCACCTTCGCGCGCGGCTTCGACACCGAGGAGCTGGCGAAGCTGCTCGACATTCTGCAGCGCGTGCGCAAGGCGTCGCCCGACGAGGACGATCTGCTCACGCTGCTCTGGCAGGGGGACTTTGCCTACCTGCGCTACCGCTACGTGGACATGTCGGTCGATCCCACCACGCCACTCGGCGAAGGGGGCGAGCGGCTGGCCGACAGTCAGATCGATACGCGGAAGCTGGCCGAAGAAGCCGTGGCCGAAGGGGAGGAGGGCGAGGAATCGTCGACGTCGAGCGGCGTGGTGAACATGGCCGACTTCGACGCCACGCTCTACTTCCTCGACGAGAAGGAGATCGAGTACATCCAGTCCGAGGTGCGCCGCGAGTACGAGGTGGACCTGCGGCAGAACGTGATCGCGCTGCTGTTCGACATCTTCGAGCAGCAGGCGGATCCGACGATCCGCGACGAGGTGGCCGCCATTCTCGACAGCTTCATGCTGCACATGCTGTCGGCGAGCCAGTTCCACAACGTGGCCTACTTCATTCGCGAATCGGCCGTTGCGTCGCAGCGCGCGATCGACATCGTGCCGGGGCAACGGGACCGGCTGGCGCAGATTCCCGCGCGGCTGAGCGCACCGGAAGCCCTGACGCAGCTGCTCCAGTCGATGGATGAGGCGCAGAGTCTTCCCTCGCAGGCCGAGCTGCTGGAGCTGTTCGAGCAGCTGCGTGGCAGCGCGCTCGCGACGGTGTTCGACTGGCTCGGTCGGCTCCAGAACCCCAAGCTGCGTCCGCTGCTCGAGCAGGCGGCATCGCGCCTCGCGGCGCAGAGCACGGCGGATCTGGTGAAGCTCGTCTCGTCCCCCACGCGCAACATCGCCCTCGAGGCGATTCGACGCTCGGGCGGGCTGCGCACGCCCGCGGCGGTCGCGCCGATCGCGAAGGTGCTGGAGTCCGGTGACGCGGAGCTCCGCGCCGCGGCGGTGGACGCGCTGGCGGAGATCGGCACGACGACGGCCCTGCAGGCGCTGGAGCGCGGGGTCGACGACGAGGAGCGCGAAGTGCGCATCGCGGCGATTCGCGCGCTCCTCGCGAAGGGACATCGCGCGGTGCTGCCGCGGCTCGACGCGATCGTGAAGGGACGCGCGATCCGGGAGGCGGATCTGAGCGAGAAGATGGCGGCGTTCGAGGCGTACGGCAGCCTGTGCGGCAACGGTGGCGTGGCGGCGCTCGATCAGATGCTGAACGGCAAGTCGCTGTTCGGCCGGCGGGAGGACGCGGAGCTGCGCGCGTGCGCGGCGGTCGCGCTCGGACGCATCGGCACGCCCGACGCGCAGGCGGCGCTGCGCCAGGCGGCGAACGAGAAGGACGTCGTGGTGCGCAATGCGGTCGCGCGCGCGCTGCGAGGGCCGGCGACGTGACGGCACCGCGTTCGGGACCGCCGCCGCGTCCCTTGCCCACGCCCACCTCCTCGCCGCGGCAGGGGGGCCCCGGGTCGCCCTTCACCAGCGACGCCAGCGGGGACGCGTACATCCGTCGCGCCGGCAAGGGGCTGATCCTCGCCTTCTACGCGGCGCTGCGCGCGATCAAGATGTATCCGCTCGAGAATGCCGCGGTCGTGAAATCAGCCGAGGATCTTGCGTCGCTCGCCAGTCAGCTGCTCGCGCGCGAGCAGGAGCTGGAGATCCGCGTCTCGGGCGAGTTCGTCTTCATCAACACCGTGCGGCTGCGGCTGGACCTGGACAACTACGCGAGCTTCAGCCACCTCCTCTCCGTGTTCCGGTCCTCCGGCGTGGGCTCGGTGCATCTGCGCTCGGCGCCGGCGGTGAAGGAGTGGTCGCGGTTCCTCGCGCTCCTGCTCGTGCCGTCCACCGATCCTCCGGAGACGCGCTTCCATCAGCTGACGGCGAAGCTCGCGCAGCAGGACCTTCAGATGTTCGAGGTCGGCGCGCCGACGGAGCAGGCGGCCGACGAAGAGGTGCGGCAGAAGTCGAAGGAGCTGGCGAAGCGCACGTACGCGCATTCCGTGGCGGTCACGAAGGATCTCATGACGTCGGTGCGCCTCGGCGGCAATCCGAACATCAAGAAGATCAAGCGGGTGGTGCAGGGGATCGTCGATCAGATCCTCAACGAGGAGACGTCGCTGATCGGGCTCACGACGATCCGCGATTACGACGAGTACACGTTCACCCACAGCGTCAACGTGTGCATCTTCTCCGTCGCCCTCGGCAAGCGACTCGGGCTGGGCAAGGTGCAGCTGTACGACCTGGGGATGGCGGCGCTGTTCCACGACATCGGCAAGTCGCGCGTGCCGGCCGAGATCATCAACAAGCCGTCCGGGTTGAGCGACGACGAGTGGCGTCTCATCGCGTCGCACCCCTGGCTCGGTGCACTGGCGCTCTTCCAGACGCGCGGCTCGCAGGACCTGCCGTACCGCGCGATGGTCGTGGCCCACGAGCATCACATGAAGCTGGACCTCACGGGGTACCCGCGGCCGATCCGCCCGCGAGCGCTCAGCATGTTCAGCAAGATCGTCGCGGTCGCCGACGGCTTCGACGCGGCGACGTCGCGCCGCGCGTACCAGACGACGCCGCTGACGCCGGCGCAGGTGCTCCAGGAGATGCGCGACAACCCGCGCCGCGGCATGGATCCGGTCGTGGTGAAGGCGTTCATCAACCTCACCGGCGTCTATCCCGTCGGCACGCTCGTCGTGCTCGACACCTTCGAGCTGGGCATCGTGCACGCCGTCAATCCCATCCCCGAGATGCTGTCGCGGCCGATCGTGCGCATCGTCAGCGATGATCGGGGCAACCTCATGCATCCGGGCACCCTGGCCGATCTGGCCGAGCAGAGAGACGGCGTCTATCTGCGCACCATCATCAAGACGGACAATCCGGATCGCTATGGCATCAGGGTCGGCGACTATTTCCTCTGACGCGATCGCGCTGCGCTTCGCGCAGCTGCGGGAACAGGGGCGCCGCGCGTTCGTCCCGTACGTGACGGCCGGTCATCCCGATCCCGTGCGGAGCGTCGCGCTGCTCCAGGAGCTCGAGCGCGCGGGCGCCGACGTGATCGAAGTCGGCGTGCCCTTCTCCGACCCCCTTGCCGACGGCGCCGTGATCCAGGCGAGCTCGCAGAAGGCGCTCGAGCAGGGGGTGCGGTTCGATCAGGTGCTCGAAATTATCTCGGACGCCAACCTGGCCATACCAGTCGTTCTGTTCAGCTACCTGAATCCGCTGCTGCGCGGTGGCGACGACGCATTGCGGCGCGCCGCCGACGCCGGCGCACACGGTGTGCTCGTGACCGATCTGCCGCTCGGCGCCGATCCCGAGCGCGAGGCGTGGTTCGCCCGCAGCCCGCTCGCCTTCATCCGTCTGGTCGCCCCCACGACGCCGCCCGAGCGCATGGCGGAGATCGCGCGGACGGGGAGCGGGTTCGTGTATCTCATCAGCCGGCTGGGCGTGACCGGCGAGCGGAGCGACCTGCCCCCCGAGCTGCCGGCGACCGTCGCGCGCCTGCGCGCAGCCACGTCGCTGCCGATCTGCGTGGGGTTCGGCATCTCGCGCCCCGAGCAGGCGCGTGCGGTCGCCGCGCTCGCCGACGGCGTCGTCGTGGGCAGCGCGATCGTGCGCGCCGCCGACGAGAGCGTGGCGGCCGCGGTGCGCCTGGCCACATCGCTGCGCCGCGCGATCGACGGCGCCTGATGCGCACCTTCCTCGCGGCGTACGCGCGCGCCGTCGGCGCACTGGGACTGGCGCTCCTCGTCGCGGCACTCATCGTCGACCGCGCCTGGCTGAAGGAGGCGATCCCGATTGCGGTGATGATCGGTACGGTCGTCGTGCTCCGCGCACAGCAGATCCCGCTCACCAAGTACGGCGCGCTGAACATGCTCGCGCTGCCGGCGCTCGCGGGCTCGCTCATCGTGGGCGCGCCGGCCACCGCGCTCGGCATGTGGCTCGGCATCGCCGTCGCGGACGGGCTGCTGCTGCGCAAGGGACTGCAGGCGGCATGGATCAACGCGGGACGCGAGGTCGTCGCACTGATCGCCTCGTACGGGATCTATGCCTGGGGAGTGGTCGCGCTCAGCGCCGACCAGACCACGCTGACGACGGAGACGCTGCCGGCGCTCGCGATGTTCGCGCTCGCGTACTTCCTGCTCAGCCGCTTGCTGCTCTACTTCACGCTGCTGCTGCGCGACAAGCTGCTCGACGAGGAGAAGTCGCTCATCCTCCGATACGAGGTGATCGCCTTCGGCGCCGGATTCATCGCCGTCGCCATCATCCTGCTCACCGTCGTCAACATCCGCCCCATCGGCTGGGCCGTCGTCGGCGTGGTGCTCCTCGGCGCGGGGCTGCTGGTGAAGAAGATCCTCGAGGAGTCGATCGCGGCCGAGGAGCTCAACAAGATCCTCGCGATGGAGCAGGTGGTGTCGTCCGACATCGAGATCGCCGACGCCTTCCATCGCATCCAGCAGCTCGCGCACCGGCTCGTGGACTGGCAGGAGTTCCGCATCGCTCGGCTCGACGACGGAGCGCTGCGCACCATCTGGCACGGGGAGCAGGGCTACCTGGAGACGCCGCACCAGCGGGACGACGGGTTCGTCCCCCTGCGCGCCGAGGCG
>DASSIC010000464.1:0-5533 GCA_035692325.1 Gemmatimonadaceae bacterium
CGCTCGCCGCCGTAGTAGTCGACGCTCGCGCTGCCGGTCGGGACGAACACGAGGTCGCGCGCCGGATCCGCGGCGAGTACCGACCACGCGTTCGCGGCGCCCGTGTGGTGCGCGCGTGCACCGCGCCACGTCGCGAAGGCGGGATCGGTGGAGTCCTGGGGCACCGGGTCCCAGGTCCAGCGTCGCGCGCCGGTGCGCACGTCGAAGGCGCGTACCTCGCCGCTGGCGGCATCGATGCGGTTGTTGTCCGCCACCGCCGAACCGACGACGATGAGATCATTCACGACAAGTGGCGGGGACGTCTCCTCGTACTCGGCCGTCTCGAAGGGCGCGTTGCGCAGGCCGGCACGAAGGTCGACGACGCCGCGATCCCCGAAGTCGTCGCACGGGCGTCCGGTCGCCGCGTCGAGGGCGAGGAGTCGAGCGTCGACAGTTGCGGCGAGGATCCGACGCCGGCAGGGCGCGCCTTCGGGTCGCGAGCCATCGAGCCAGGTCGAGACGCCGCGGCTGGTGTGGTCGCCGAAGCCGAGTCCTCGATCAAGGCGCGCGTCGTAGACCCATCGTTCACGCCCCGTTGCGGGATCGAGTGCGATGATGCGCGCGAGCGGGGTGATGATGTACATCGTCCCGTCGACGACGATGGGCGTGACCTCGAGCGAGCGCTTGTTGCGGGTGCGCGACTCGGGACCGAGCTCGCCGGTATGATACGTCCAGACGAGGGCGAGCCGTCGCACCGACTGCGTGTCGATGTCGGTGAGCGGCGAGTGGCGTTCGCCGAGCACGCCACCGCCGTAGCTGGGCCAGTCCGTCGTGGCGGCTCTCGCAGGGGCGATCACAGCGGGTTGCGGCGCGCAGGCGAGCACGAGGCCCGCGCCGAGGGTCGTCACGGCGGCGCGATGCCGCATGCTATCGACGCTCCACGATCGCCATCGTGCAGCGCGAGACGCACACGAGGCGGCCCTGCTCGTCCGCAATCTCGATCGACCAGACCTGCGTCGAGCGGCCGAGGTGCACCGGCACTCCGGTCGCGCGAACGACGCCGTCCGTCTTGGCGCGAACATGATTGCCGTTGATCTCGAGCCCGACGGCGGAGAACCGCTCGCGATCGATATGCACCGCGGCGCCGAAGGACGCGACGGTTTCAGCCAACGCGATCGACGCGCCGCCGTGCAGGAGGCCGAACGGCTGTCGGGTGCGATCGTCCACGGGCATCGTCGCGACCACGCGCTCGACGCTGAGCTCGACCATCTCGATGCCGAGAACCTGAGCGAGACCGCTGTTGGCGAGGGGACGATACCAGTCTGGAAGATCCGACAGCTCGGAGCGTACAGGCATTGTGAACGGTGAACGGTGAACGGTGAACGGTGAACGGTGAACGGTGAACGGTGAACCGTGACGGCGGAATCAGTGGAATCAGTGCGTGTTCACCCAATCCCATGTCCGTTCCATTCGCTCCCGCGCCACGGGGCCATCTTCCGGGAGCAGGAAGCGCTGCTTCACGAGCGCCCGCGTCGCCCCGTCCACCGCGGTCAGGAATGCGCCCTTCGACGGATACACACGCTCGAGGCTCGGGCGGCTGTCACCGATGCTTCTGCGATCTGCTTCCACGCGCTGGAGCGGAACGAAGGTGCCCTGGAAGCTCACGAGCCGGTCCGTCGGAGGGATGGTGCGAAGCTGCCAGGGCAGATACGTCGCGAGCGGGACGCGAAGCTCGACGCTCTGGATGCCGCCCATCTCGTTTCCGTACAGATCGGAGCGAGGCACGAGCGTGACGAACGGCGCCCCCACCTCGGGCGGCTCACGCGTGACGATCCCCGACGCCCACTCCTCGCCGAGCGAGAGGCGGTGCGGCGTATACGGCGCCGAGGGGAAGGCAATGCCGGGAATGATCGGGTTGCGCCGATGGTCGGCGCGAACGAGCGTGCCGCCGAGCACCGTTGGATAGAGCGAGGGTGGCGGCGCCGAGCCATCGCGCACCCAGCCGGTGAGCGCAACGAGCAGGGCGCGGAGCGCGAGGCGCTGGTCGAGCGGGTCGCCGCGCCAGGCGCGCACGCTGTCCATCTTCTGCGCCGCGCCGAGCGGAAACGCGGCCGGGCTGGAATGCTGCGCCGACGAAATGACGTACCGTCGCTCGCTCGGCAGGAATCCGATGTCGGTGCGACCGTCGACGCTGGTGTGCGTCAGCGACGCGGCACGTCCCCAGTACTCGTAGCCGCCGTCCACGTAGAACACCTTGGGCAGCTTCGTGCCCTGCCTCCAGGCGGTGCGCAGCCCGCCGCGCGCCCTGGTGACCGGATCCACCTCGTCCGTCGACGTGAACGGAAAGAGGTCCGTCGGATAGAAGAAGGTGGAATACGGCTGCGCATCGCGCGACGGCTGGGCGAATCGATGATTGAAGCTTCCACGCCCGGCACCTGCCGTGTGGGCGAAGATGCCGTCAAACGCCATGCGGCCGCGCTCGTCGGTGTTGAACCCCTGATAGAGGAAGTGGCGAAGGAATCGGCCCGTCTGCGACACACCGTACGCGATGCCGTATCTCGTCGGCGCGATGCTCGCGGTGTCGTACTTGAGCCAGGAGATCATGTCGCGCACCGCCGCGAGGCCGGTGCCGACGACCACCGGATCCTTCGCGCGGTAGATCACCTCGTAGATCTTCCCGGGCTGGAACCCCGCGGCCATGTACACGCTCCGCGCGTCGGGGACGGCGACACCCAGCTCCTCGCGGGCGAACTGCCACTGGCCGCGCGGCACGACGCGCCGAGCGCCGAGCGGATCGTCGCGCACGGTCAGCGTGTTCGCGCTGTCGAGCGGATCGGACACGGGATAGCCGAGCGCCTGCGACGTACCGACGCGATGGCCGAGCGGGATCGTGCGCGTGGATGCGTCGATCGTGATGTCGCTCCGCACGAGCCCCGTGATGGGATGCGCCGCGTCTCCGGCGACCGGCGGCGCGAAGTGGAGCCCCGCTGCGCCGGGCAGGATGTCCCACTGCCAGCCCAGCATCACCACCGTGTATCCGCGCCGCAGCAGGAATGCGTCGCCGTAGTACGCCGAATCGGTAGGTGCCGCAGACCGCTGCGCATTCAGCTGAAAGACGCCGACGGTCATGCCGCCCCGGTTCACGACGTCGAGCAGGGTGACACCATTGCGCTTCGCGGCGTCGCGCGGCACGAGCATCACGAACTCGCTCCATGCCTCCACTTCGCCCGCGGCATTTCGCGGTGCGCGATCGAGGTCGACGATGAGGCGATCCTGTCGATTGGCCGGATCGAAGGCGAAGTAGACCCGCCCCGTGACACGCTCGTACGCACCCGCCGCACCGAACGCCACTCCACCGGCGATCAGCTCGCGCTTGTCGATCGTCACGCGCACGACGCGCGCGAGCGCGGGCGCAGGGGTCAGCACGAGACAGGCGAGTGCCATACCCACGATGCGCCGCCCGGCGCGAGCCACCCTCATGGCACCACTCGCGGCGGCCGCGTAGCCATCAGCGCTTCGATCTCCTCGATCTCGCGCGGCGCGCTGCTGATGCGCTCCAGTCCCTTCTCGGTGATCACGTAGTCGTCCTCGATCCGGACGCCGGTGTTCTCGTAGCGCTGCACCACCGGCTTCACCTTCGCGATGAAGGCGCGGTTGCGCGGCGTGTCGGGGAGCTGGTCGAGCATCGAGGTGCCGATATAGATCCCGGGTTCGATCGTGAAGGCGTCGCCCTGCTGGAAGGTGTGATTGCCCCGGTAGAACTGCGCCGGATCGTGCACGGCGAGCCCGATACCGTGACTGATGCCGTGGATCATCCAGAACATCGATTGCCGGCACTGCGCCGGCGCGCGAGAGCAGTCCACCGGCCATGGGGGATCGAAGGTCGCGTTCGTGCTCTCGATCAGGCCGAGTGCGGCGAGGCCGCGCGCCCGGATGGCGATCGACGAATCCTGCGCGGCCACGGCCGACATGCCGGGCTTCGAGTTGCGCTCGGCCGCCTTCTGCGCCTCGAGCACCAGCTGATAGATGGCGCGCTGCTCCGCCGTGTACTTGCCACTCACGGGAATGGTGCGCGTGACGTCGGCGGCGTAGCCCTCGTATTCCGTCGCCGCGTCCATCACGACGACGTCGCCGGGCTTCAGCTCTCCGCGATCTCGCATGTAATGGAGCTGGGTGCCGTGTACGCCGCCGCCGACGATGGATCCGTACGAGGGCCGCGCGCCGCCGAGGCGCATGAAGCCATGCTCGAGCGCGGCCTGAAGCTCGTACTCGTGACCTGGTTCGGCGAGCTGCATGGCCTCGCGATGCCCTTCGGAGCTGATCTCGGCCGCGCGGCGGAGGAGCGCTACCTCGGCGGAGCTCTTCCGGGCGCGGAGCTGGTCGACGATCTCGTGCGCGTCCTTCACGTCGAGGCCGCGATGCCGAGCCGCCACCGCGCGCATGAACTGCCGGCCGCGCGTGAGCGAATCCTCTTCCGCGAAGTCGGCGTCGCCAAAGTCGCTCAGGCTGTAGAAGCGGGCGCCGGTGGAGGCGAGCGAATCGACCACACCGCCAAGCGCGGAGAAGGCGCGTGCCCCGATGCCCATCGTACTCACGACGGTGGCTGAGTCCGGTCGGCGGCCGTAGTAGAAGGCGCTGCGCGGATCGACCGGCGTGAGGAAGAGCGTGGTCGCCCCGCGGCCATTCTCGACCACCATCACCATCGCCGCATCGGGCTCGTCGAAGCCGGTGAGGTAGTGAAAGGCCGGCAGCTGGTAGAAGGGACCGAAGTCGGTGACCGGCGTGCGGCCGCCGAAGGCGACGACGACGCCATTGCCGATGCGCGCGGCGAGTGAGTCTCGACGCGCGGCGAATTCGGCCGCGGGGATCTGGGCGACGACCGGCCGTGCGACCGGCGCGGCGGCGAGGAGCGCCAGTGCAGACACGGCGGCGCGAGCGGACTTCGAGGGGAACATTGGCAGACGATTGATGGTAATGGGCCTGGTTACGGTAGCCCGAGGGGCGACGCGAGGATAGACACGGCCCAACGATCCGCCGCCGGCCAACGTATCGATTGTATCCAATCCAATTTCGGGTTATTGTATCCAATGCGAATCGCCCGCTCGGTCCCGGTCGCGGCATGCCTCGCGCTTCTGGCCGCGCCGCTTCAGGCGCAGAATCAGGGGAACGGGTATCTGTTCGGGGCGCCCGACGCTCGGATCACGATCCACGCCGGCTACGCGCATGCGTTCGCCAACAGCGACGTCTTCGACGACGCGGTCAAGTTCCTCACGCTCGAACGCAGCGCGTTCAGCGGCCCGGACATCGGCGGCGACCTCTCGATCTCCGTGGCGCCCCGGCTCGACCTCTCCTTCACCGCCGACTACTCCGCGGCGATCCGTGAATCGGAAGATCGTGGCTACCTGGACAACAACAACCTGCCGATCCAGCAGACGACGAGCTTCCGTCGCGCCCCGTTCATGGCCAACGCGACCCTTTACCTGACACCGCGCGGCCGCTCGATCGGCAAGCTTGCATGGGTTCCGGCCCGCATCGTACCGTGGATCGGGGCGGG
>DASSIC010000465.1:0-5887 GCA_035692325.1 Gemmatimonadaceae bacterium
ACGGGGCACGGTCGTGGTACGCAACCGCCGCGTATCGGGCTTAACTGCGTTTCGCGGTCGTCGGGCCGCGGACTCCCGCCGCCAGCGGGACTCGACGCCGCAAACGGCGCGGCGCGAGACGCCGGCTTTGGGAGCTCCGCGTCCCTCCTTCGCGATGACGCTAACCGCCAACGCCGTTCGATCGCGAATCCTTCCCGCGCTCTCGTCGTGAGACCGAGCAGCCTCGCCGACTGGCGCAGGCTCCTTCCAGGCGTTGGGATCTGTGTGCGGGAGGGCATGGGCGCTTCCCAGAGCCGGCGTCTCGCGCCGCGGCAGTTTGCGGCGTCGAGTCCCGCCGGCGGCGGGAATGCCCGGGCCAGACCGCCCGCAATGACGCTAGAGGCTCAGGAGGGCTTCCGCGCCAGGCGATAGCCGATGCCGCGCATGGTCTCGACGACGGCGAGCCGGCTCCCCGCGAGCTTGCGCCGGAGGTAGCTCACGTAGACCGCGAGCGCGTTCGACTCCGGGGGCGCGTCGTCGTTCCACACGTAGTCCTGGAGCGTGTCGATCGACACCGGGGCGCCGGCGCGGAGAAAGAGGATGTCGAACAGCCGCAGCTCGCGCGGGGTGAGCGACACCTCGTCGCCGGCGCACCACACGCGGCGCGCTTCGCGATCGTACACGACGTCGCCGTAGGCGATGCGCAGCTGCGCGCTCGCGATGCGCGCGCGGCGGAAGGCGGCGGTGATCTGCGCGGCGACGAGCTCGCGCGGGGCGCCGCGGGGAATCGCGTCGTCGGCACCGGCGCCGAGTGCCACGACGAGGTCCACGCACTCGACGCAGCAGATGCCGACCGTGGGCCAGCGGCGCCGCGCGCGACGAATCAGATCCTCACCCGCGTCCGCCTCTGTCGAGGCCTCGACGAGGCAGAGGTCGATGAACTCGCGCGGCGTCTCGGGATTGACGTCGGGGTCGGAGAAGCAGACGACGTCAGCTTCGCCCGGGGGAAGAAAGGTCGCGAGATCGAGGCAACGCTCCTCGCTACTGCCAAGCACGAGCACGGTCAGGGGAATGTGCAGCTCGGACGCCATCGTCAGAGATGTATGGGTAGGCCGTGCATCGTGCGTGGGGAGAGAGAGATACAGTAGCGCCCGGCGCGCCGCAAACATTAGAAATTGCTCATGTTGGGACGGCGACTCGCACTGAAGTACGCGGTACTTGGTAGCGGGTACTCGGACCAGCATCCTGCCCCCTCCAAAGCCTCCATGGATCATGGTGGGGCGACTTCCCACCGGCGCGGGAACGGCCGAGCACCGCCAGCTCCAACGGGCCCCGACTCAGGGGGGCTGAATGCCGGTCCCATTACCTCGCACCAGGTACCGGATACTGGAGTGAGCGTGTCCGACGCAGTAGTCGGCAGCCATCGACTCGCAGACATTAGAGATTGCTCATGTGGGAGGGCGATCGTCTCCGGAAACCGGACCGAACCTCCCACCCACGAGCCCATGCCGATCCGTCGTCTCTTCGCCGCCCTCTCCCTGCTGGTCGCGCTCACGGTGTCGGGGTGCATCCGCGACGTCGCCAGCGTCGCCGGGCCGGGCACCAAGGCCGCCGGCGGCACCGGTACCGACCTCGCCGGCACGTACATCCTGCGGACGGGGAATGGGCAGAGCCTCCCCTACACGTATCGCACCGAAGGCGCCGACACCTACGTCCTGCTCGACGACGCGGTGACCATGACGGCGGCCGGCCAGTGGAACGAGGTGTGGCACGAGCGGCACACGGTGGGTGGCGTCGTCAGCTCCAAGTCTCTCGCCGACGCGGGCACCTTCACGCTCACCGGCACCAGGATCGTCGTCACCATCGTCAGCGGCAGTTCAGGAACGGGGACGTACGAGGGCACCTACTCGAACGGCACGCTGACCCTGCCAGGCCAGTCGTCATCGGGCGGACCCGTCGAGACGATGATCTACACCAAGTAGGGGCGCACCGACGTACCTGGTACCAGGTACGGAGCAACTGGACCGACATGCGGCCCCCTCCAAAGCCCCGTCAGATTCCGATCGGCTGCACGACCCCGGTTTAGCGGGGGCTGAATGCCGGTCCCGGTACCTCGTACCGAGTACCTGGTACTTCAGTGCGCTGTCGTCTCGACCGGCAGCCGCAGCACGAACCTGCTCCCCACCCCCACCTCGCTCTCAGCGCGCAGGTCACCCCCCATCCCGCGCGCGAGATCGCGGCTGATCGCCAGTCCCAGCCCCACCCCTTCGTTCGCGCGCGTGAGTCGCTGATCCACCTGCACGAACGGCTCGAACACCGACGTCAGCTTGTCGCTCGGGATGCCGACGCCCGTATCGGCGACGATGATCTCCACCATCTCTCCCTCGACACGGCATTCCACGCGCACCTCGCCCCCGGGCTCGGTGAACTTGATGGCGTTGGAGAGCAGGTTGAGCAGAATCTGCTGCAGCTTCTCCGCGTCGGCGCGCATGCGGAGCGCGGGGTCGCACCCGCCGAGCACGTAGCGCAGCCCGCGCGCGCGCACTTGCGGAATCACGAGCGCTTCCGCCGACGCGAGCGCCTCGCTCACCGGCACGCCGGTGAGGTCGTACTGCACCGTGCCCGTCTCGATGCGCGTGTAGTTGAGCACCTGGTTGATGAGACCGAGCAGATGCCGCTGGCTCGCCTGGATGCGCGCGAGGTCGGTGCGCTGCTCGGCGGTGATCGGGCCGCGCAGTCCCATCTCCATCAGCTCCGCGTAGCCGCCGATGGCGTTGAGCGGCGTGCGCAGCTCGTGGCTCATCACCGCCAGGAACTCCCCCTTCGCCCGCGACGCCCCTTCCGCCTCGGCGCGCGCCTCCTCGGCATCGGTCCGCGCGCGCTCGCTCTCCTGGAGCAGACGCTCGATCTCGCGCCGCGCCAGCACGTGCTGCGTGACGTCCGAGCCGTGCGCGACGACGCCGGTGCGTGTGCCGTCGATCTCGGTGAGCGTCTGGAACACCATGTCGAGATAGCGCGTCTCCAGCGGCGCGCCCGGCGTGCGCTGGAGCTCCACCGGAGACTCGCGCCCCACCCACGGCTCGCCGGTGACGCGCACGCGCTCGAGCAGCTCGACGAATCCCTGGCCACGGATCTCGGGAAGCGCCTCGAGCAGCGGCTTGCCGAGGATGTCGCGGTGTCCGACGAGCTGGTAGTACGCCTCGTTGACGAACTCGTACACCTGATCCGGTCCGCGCATGGCGACGATGAAGCTCGGCGCGCGCTGGAACACCTGCTTCAGCCGCGCGCGCTCCACCTCCAGTGCGGCGACGAGCTGCTCGCGGTCCTGCTCCGCCGAGTGCTCGGCACTGATGTCGTTGAACAGGACGGCGACGGTGCGCTCCTCCGGCTTCCCGATGCGGAAGGCGTACACGTCATAGTAGCGATGCAGCGCTTCGGCCGGCGCGTCGAAGCGCATCGGCTCGCCGCTGAGCGCGACGCGACCGTACGACTCGAACCAGTGACTCTCATGGCCCGGCGCCAGCTCGAGGATGCGCTTGCCGATCACGTTCACGAGTCCCGTCTGCCGCTCGAACGCGGGATTCGTCTCGAGGAAGCGATAGTCCACCGCGCGTCCGCCGTCGTCGAACAGCACCTCGATCACGCAGAAGCCTTCGTCGAGCGAATTGAACAGCGCGCGATACCGCGTCTCGCTCTCGCGCAGCGCCGCCTCGGCGCGCACGCGCTCGGACACATCGCGCCAGAAGACGGCGATGCCGCCATCGTCGGTGGGATAGGCGTCGATCTCGAGGTGGCGGTCGTACTGCTCGCCCACGTAGTGGTGCGTGAAGTGCGCCTCGACCCGCTCGGCCATGACGCGCCGGTATTGCGCCTCCACGATCGTGCCGATCGACGCCGGAAACGCCTCCCAATGCGTGCGCCCGATGAGCGAATCGCGCGGGACGCCGAGGTTGCGCTCGGCCGACGCATTGAGCGTGAGGATGCGGTAGTTCGCGTCCATCGTGAGATGCTCGTCGGCGATCTGCTCGATCACCCGCTCCGCGCGCCGCTGCACGACGTCCCGTTCGGCCACCAGCCGCACGCGCTCGCGCTCGGCCTGCATGCGCGAGGTGACTTCCTGGCAGACGACGAGGGTGCCGCCGATCGTCCCGTCGTCCTCGAACACGGGGCTGTAGCCGTACGTCCACCAGACGTCCTCGAGCCGGCCGTTGCGCTCGATGGGAAGGAACTGGTCCTCGTGCCAGGTCGGCTCGCCGGTGGTCATCACCTGGTGGATCTGCGGGCCGATCTCTGGCCAGATGTCGGTCCAGAACTCGCGCCCGCGAGCGCCGAGCGCGCCCGGATGTCGCGCGCCGAGTCCGAGACTTGGGCGATAGGCGTCGTTGTAGATCTGGACGAGCTGCGGCCCCCACCAGAGGAACATCGGGTTCCGCGAGGCGAGGATGATCCCCACCGTCGTGCGGAGGGCGTGCGACCAGCGCTCGGAGGGTCCGAGTGGGGTGGAGGCCCAGTCGAAGGCGCGCGCGAGCGCGCGCATCTCACCCGGCCCGGCGAAGAGCGGGTCGGGTGTCGCCTCCTGTCCGGGGGCGCTGAGGTGCGCAGCCGGTCGCGTCGTCTCGGTCATCTGCTCGCGGCCTCCTGCGTCCGCCCGTCCCGGGGAATAGTGCGCTGCGGTCACCCCGGGGTACAGGCGAGATCAGCAAGAACTCCGCCCCCGCTCTGGGCGGCATCGGGCGTCGCCAACACGGGATGACCCCCGTAGATTCGCGTCGCCAGCGTCCGGCCGTCGCTGCCACCTCACCGCCAGCCGCCATTCGCCATGAAGATCCAGGCACTCGCCGCGCTTCTCGTCACCTCGACCGTGCTCGCCTGCCAGAGCGCTCCGCCCGCCCCCGCTCCCGCTCCAGCGCCCGCGAGCACGCTCACCCCCGGGCAGCTCGCCGCCCTCGATCGCATCCGCAACGACTGGCCTCAGCTCGGCCGCTATCGCGACGACAATGCGAGGCTCGCGCCGCCGGCGGCGGGGGAGGATCGCGTCGTCTTCTATGGAAACTCCATCACCGAGGGGTGGGCGCCGCGCTTCGCCACGCAGTTTCCGGGCAAGCCGTACATCGGGCGCGGGATCAGTGGACAGACGACGCCGCAGATGCTCGTGCGCTTCCGGCAGGACGTCGTCGCGCTCAAGCCGAAGGTCGTCGTGATTCTCGCCGGCACGAACGACATCGCCGGGAACACCGGGCCGTCGACGATCGAGATGATCGAGGACAACCTCGCGAGCATGACGGAGATCGCGCGCGCGAACGGCATTCGCGTCGTGCTGTCGTCGGTGCTGCCGGTGTACGACTACCCGTGGAAGCCGGGGCTCCAGCCGGCGCCGAAGATCGTGGCGCTCAATGCGTGGATGAAGCGGTATGCGGAGTCGGTGGGGGAGACGTATCTGGACTATCACAGCGCGATGAAGGACGCGCGCGATGGATTGCCGCCCGCGCTCGCGACGGACGGTGTGCATCCCACAGAGGCCGGCTATCGCATGATGGGCCCGCTCGCCGAGGCGGCGATCGCTCGGGCACTGCGTCGGTAAGGCGTTTGCTTCGATCGTGCGGGCGGTCGCGAGGAGGTTCATACCGTGCGGGCGGTCGCGGGCATTCCCGCCGCCGGCGGGACTCGACGCCGCCAACTGCCGCGGCGCGAGACGCCGGCTCTGGGAACCGCCCGCTCCCTTCCGCCGAATATCCCTACTCGTCGCCGCACGCCGCTCGGCCTTCACCGCACGCCGCATCGGCCGCTCGCCGCACGAGTTCTATCTCGCGCCCGGCAGCTTCACCGCAAACTCCTTCCGGGCTTTCACGTCTCCCGCCGCGCGCGCCGCGGTCATCGCGCCGTAGAGTGAGCGATACCGCCCTGGCTC
>DASSIC010000466.1:0-2003 GCA_035692325.1 Gemmatimonadaceae bacterium
CCGATGGGCACGGCTCCGCGCATCGCACCGAATCCGTCGCCGATCCTCGTCTCGCGGCCGATCGATGCCTCGAAGAACCAGCTCATCCCGGGACGCAATGGCGGCACGGCGCTGCGCGGCGCCTTCACCGGCGTCTACCAGGACGGCACGGAGTGGGAAGCGCTCAACGTGCCGATCCCGATCGACACCGCGACGCACTACTTCCAGTACTGGGCGCGCATCACGCTCTCGGCGCCGCTCACCAACACGCTGAACGTCAAGTGGTTCGAGGCGTGGCATCGGAATACGGATCGTGTCCAGTGGAACACGCACTGGCCGGACCCGGGGCACCCGGGCGCGAACTGCAACACCTGCTGGCAGGTGTACGACCAGGGCCATGGGACGTTCGGGCAGGGTGATCAGCCGGTTGGCCCCGATTTCAACAAGGCCGCCGATGGGCAGTGGCACCGCTTCACATACGCGTACCGGCCGCAGACGCGGGCCGGCGCGCGCGACGGCTTCGCCAAGATGTGGGTGGACGGCGTGAAGATCATCGACATCTCGGCCGCCACGCTCAACGTCGTCCCACCGGGCGGCGACAAGGTGTGGTGCGGCACGGAGGATCTCGACGGGATTGCGGTGAACGACGGCATCCGCGTCGTGGTGTGGGGATCGACGCAGACGACGAGTACGCCACCGTGGACGTACGACATCGACGACTTCGTCTGGTGGATCAAGAAGTAGCAGACGTCGAACGCGACAGGAGCCCGGTGCATTGTGCACCGGGCTCCTGTCGCGACCCCATGCGGCGCCGTGACCTTACGTTGCCGCTACATGGTCAGGCCGTGGCACTTCTTGAACTTCTTGCCTGACCCGCACGGGCACGGATCGTTGCGCCCGACGTTCGTCCAGTCCACGGGTCCGTTCGCCGCGCTGCTCTGGATGTCGCTCATGCTTCGCGCCTTCCCTGCCCCCACGATCACCGGATCGCGCTTGGCCGCCGCGGGCTTCTCGCTCGGCGACTCGGCGGGACCGACATCCACCACTTCATCCGAGCCACTCGTCGCGACCGGCGCCGGCACCTCTTCGAGCACGCCGAGCGCGTTGTAGCGCCGCGTCGGGGCAGGCGGAGGGGGAGGCTCCGGGGGATAGCCGCCAGTCCGACCGTCGCCGGCTGGCGGTCCCTCCTCGATCACGAGCTGCACCTTGAGGAAACGGTCCGTGAACGTCTCCGCCACGTCGTTCATCAGGTCCACGAACATCGAGTATGCCTCCTGCTTGTACTCGATGAGCGGGTCCTTCTGTCCGTACGACCGGTAGTGGATCGAGTTGCGGAGCTGGTCGAGATCATAGAGGTGGTCCTTCCACTTCTCGTCCAGCACGTTCAGCATGACGTACCGCAGCAGCCGGTCGCCGTAGCCTCCCTCCTGGTCGCGCACGAGGTCCAGCGCTTCCACCTTCCCCGCGAAGGCGGCACGACCCGCGTCGACCGCCTTCGCCTGCGCGTCGGCCAGCTCCGTGGGCCGGTGCACGCCCTCCTCGAACTCCTTCACCTGCAGGAGGTAGTGCATCAGCAGCTCCTTGTTCAGGAGCTCGAAATCCCACTCTTCGGCCGTGTCGAATTCGGCGAGCAGCGTCTCCACGCGACGCGACACCGCCTTCTCCACCATCTTCAGCGCTTCGCCCTTCAGCTCCTCGCCCCCTTCCAGCGCGAAGGCACGCAGCGAGTAGATGACTTCGCGCTGCTGGTTCATCACGTCGTCGTACTCCAGCAGCCGCTTGCGGCTCTGGAAGTTCTGGAGCTCGACGCGCTTCTGCGCCTGCTCGATGGAGCGCGTGATGAGCGGGTGCGTCAGCACCTCGCCTTCCTGCGCGCCCATGCGATCCATGAGGCGCGCGATGCGCTCGCTGCCGAAGAGGCGCATCAGGTCGTCCTCGAGCGAGAGGAAGAACTGGCTCGCGCCCGGATCCCCCTGACGTCCCGCGCGCCCGCGCAGCTGTCGATCGATGCGCCGCGACTCGTG
>DASSIC010000467.1:0-4339 GCA_035692325.1 Gemmatimonadaceae bacterium
CGCGACGATCAGACCGGCGTCTTCATCACCGTCGTCACCACACCAGAAGGTGACGAAGGCAATGCGGTCACGCATCTCGCGGCCGACGTCAAGCAGCTCGCCGTCAACCCGCACCGTCGCCTGCTCCCCATCCTCGAAGGCCGCTGGCTCGGCGACGACGCCTTTGCCGTCGTCACGCAGCGCACGACCGATCCGACCCTCGCGCAGCGGCTCTCCACCGGCGAGACGTTCAGCAATCCGCGCATCGCCGCCATCCTGCGCGAAATAAATGGGCTGCTCGAGTGGGCGCGTGGCCGCGACATCGTGCACCGCGGTCTGCCCGCGTCGCACATCTACCTGGAGCCCAAGACCGATCGCGTGCGCGTGAGCTTTGCCATCGCGCCGATCCGTCGGCTGCATCACGCCGATGCGAAAGACGACGCCCGCACCATCGCGCGCCTCGCGATGGCCATGCTCACCGGCGACATCGATCCACGTGCGTACGAGGGGGAGTCGCTGTCGGAGCTACGCCCCGACCTGCCGCAGCGTCTCCAGGAGGCTACGCTGGCCCTTCTCGACGAGAAGAGCACGGAGGAAAACCCCGACGTCGCCGCCTACCTCGCGTTGATCGGCATGGCCGACCCGGTGGCCGCCGGCGAAGCCGAGCGCGAGCGCATTCGCGCGGAGATTCTCGAGGAGCAGCGCGCGGAGCGCGAAAAGCTGGCGGACGAGCGCACCACCTTCGAGCGCACGATGGCCGAGCAGCGCGCCGCCTTCGAGAAGGAGACCGAAGCGGCGCGCCTGAAGCTCGAGCGCGAGCGGGCGGAGCTCGAGGCCGCCGTCACCAAGGAGCGCGACGCCCTGCAGCGCGCCGTGGCAGCCGAACGTGCCGCGCTCGTGGCGAAGCAAACGGAGCTCGCACAGACGGTGGCCCAGCAGCGCGCCGAAATCGAGCAGGCCGCGGCACGCGATCGGGAGCAGCTCGAGGCGCTGCGCGAGCGACTCCGTGCCGCGGGAGAGCGCGAGATCGAACGCAAGCGCGAGACGGCGCTCGAGGACATCGCCGACACCGAGGATGCGCTCGACAGCGAGGAGCTCGCCGCGCCAGCGTTCGTCGTGCCGATGTTCGCGCCGCTCGAGCCGCTCTCGTTCAGCAGCGATTCGTCGCTCATGCGCGACGACGACATCACCTTTGCGCCGACGCCGGACGAGCCGTCCGACGTCGCCATCGTCGGGGAGGCCCCCGTCGTCGCGGACACTGCACCGCGCGACCGCCGTCGGTGGATCCTCTCTGGATCGGTCGCTGCCGTGCTCGTGCTGGTCGGCATCACGGCGAGCGTGCTCGCTTCCCGCGAGACACCGGTCGCACCACGGTCGGCTCCCACCGCGAACACTGCGCCGGCGCCGGTGGTCATCGCGCCGGTGCGCACCGACAGTGCGGCAGTCGGAGTCACCCAACCCGCGTCGACGCCCGCTCCGGTCGCGCCGCTCGCGCTGGACTCCACCGCGAGACGAACGGCCAAGCGCTGGCTCGACTCGCTCAAGGACGTCCACCCGGTGGAGATTCCGCGGCCCCGGGTCGTCAGCGAGGAGCCGGTGGAGCGTCGCCCCGCCCCTGTCGAGCGGCCCCGTCCGGCGATCGTGGACGATCCATTCTTCATCCCCGGCTCCACGGCACCGACACCGAAACGCGACACGCCGACGGTACCCAAGCCCGACACGACGGTACCGCCGCCACGCTGACGCTCAGCGCTTTTCCCTGATCCGTCGGCGCGCGGCCTCCAACCGGCGCACGGCGATCGCGACGGTCGCCGCGCTCCACGCCAGGAGCGCGGGGAAGGCGAGCGTGATCAGCACGAGGACGACGCCCGGCACGCGCAGGACGCCGCCGAGCGTCGTCGCCGCCACACCCAGGCGCCCCGTCGTTGCATCCACGAGCAGCAGCAAGGCCCACGCGATCGCAGCCGCCAGTGCCATGCGCCACGCTATCCCCGCGCGCAGATACAGCACGCTGCCGACGAACGCGGCGACGAGCGGGACGGCCCACCAACCGATCAACCACGTGAGCACCGCCATCGCGGCCGCCGCGATCGGGACGACCATCATCGCTCCCTCCTCACGGCACTGGCCGCAGGTGCAGCACCGACGCACGATGCGACGTGTCCAGCTGCGCCGGTGTCGCGGGAAAGCGGACTGGCTCCAGCTCGCCCTTCGCCCAGAGCGGAATGCGGTCGCGATACCGCGAGCTCATGGCATTGCCCGATTGTCCGCCCGGGTAGGTCGCCCAGGCGCGCAGCGTCGGGCCGAGCTCCACCACCATCCGCCAGCTCGCGCTATGCGTCCCCGATCCCGCTGAGGGCGCCAGCGTGCCCGGGCCCCCTTGCACCGGGATCTCGAGCGCCGACAGCGCGGGAAGTCGAAGCAGATGGTTCACGTTCGCATGCCGGATGTGATCCCACCGCCAGCCGTCGCCGTTCGGATCGCCATACGTCTTGCGCGTGCGCTCCAGCGCCGCGACGAGACTCGCCGCGAGGATGTCGTCGCGATGCTCCACCGCCGACGTCGAGCGGTCGTCCCACCACGCGCTGGTCGAGTCGGCCAGCAGCTCTGCCAGCACGGCGCTGGGAGGCGTGATCGCTCGCCGCGCCGATCCCGGCATCGCCAGCTCGTCCCATGTGCGGGCGACCAGCTCCTGCATCGCGCTTTCGAACAGCACCGCGCGCCGAGTGTCCTTCGTGTAGCGGCGATCCCATTGGCCGAGCAGTCCCGCCGCTTCGGACAGCCGCGCGCCCTGCGTGTCCATCGCCGCGCGCGCGAGCACGCGTTGCGCCGCATCGAGGAAGTACGGGACGAACAGATCGGCGCGAGCGCTCCCCGGATCCGTTTGATAGCGGCGCATGGCGTCTACCGTGACGGCGGAGTCGGCACGCAGCAGCGCGTTGATTCGCAGTGCGCGCCAGGGGTCGTAGCTGCCGCCCCACCATGCGGTCGTGAAGCGCGGGTCGATCGGCTGCTGATTGGCCGACGCGAGATATCCCTGGGCCGGGTCGAACGACTGGGGATAGCTCGCCACCGGCAGCGCGCCCGTCCAGTCGCTCGCGCTCGTGGAGCCGTCACGCACGCGGCCGCCCTTTCCGTCGCCCGGCCGGATGGGGAACCGACCGGTCGATCGGATTGCGATGTGCCCGCTCCGATCGGCGGCCAGCATGTTCTGCGCAGGAGCGCGGAACCAGGCGGCAAATCCCTCTTCCAGCTCCGCGACGTTCCGCGCGTGCGACGCGGAGTAGAAGCCGTTCATCTCACCGCCGGCCTCCAGCACCGTCCATCGCATGGACAGCCAGCGCGGACCCACGCGCCGCATCGGTCCGCGATGGGTGAAGTAGAGCGTGTCGGTGGCGATCGTCTCTCCGTGCGTGCCACGATACCGCTCGATGCGCCGCTCGAGTGGCTTCCACTCGCCATCCAGCCGATATCGCGTCGGACGCTCGGCGTCGTCCACCTGCTCGGCGTAGAGATCGAGCACGTCGGCGCTGGTGTTCGTGAAGGTCCACGCGACGTCGCGATTGAACCCGATGACGATCGCCCCGGAGCCGGGAATGCTGACGCCGTAGACGTCCAGCGCCCCCGGCACCACGAGATGCGCTTCGTACCAGATCGAAGGGAGCGTGAGATCGAGATGTGGATCACCCGAGAGCAGCGCGTAGCCGTTGGCACTGCGTCGCGGCGACACCGCCCAGTTGTTGCTGGCCATCGTGTGTGGCTCGTCGCCATCGATGTCGCGCGTCGCGCGTGCGGGCAGGAAGGCATCGACCGCCGCGAGCAGCTGAGCGGCCCCGCTGTCCGGCGCGCCAGGAGGCGGCAGCGGACGAAAGTCGAAGCGGGGCGCGTGCTGGCCGTTCGGCTGGATCGACTCCTGGATCGGCTGGTCATCGGGAAAGAGTGCTTCCGCTGCCCCGGTGCCGACGCGCGACGCGGCGGCGGCGCGATCATTCTCCACGGCGAGGTAGGCGAGCGTCCACCCCATGCGATTGAAGAGATGATAGGCATCCGCCAGCGTCCACTCGGCGGGGCGCGTGCCGGTGAGGCGGAACTCGAGCGGCAGCTCGCTCGCCGGCAGCGCGCGCACGTAGGCGTTGATGCCGTCGGCATAGGCGCGCGCATGGCGCACTGCCGCTGTCGTGTCTCCGCTCGCGGCGAGCCGCTCCGCCGATCGAGGCAGCCCCAACCCGCGCATCTCGCGGTCGAGCGGCAGCGCTCGTGCACCGGCGATCTCGGTGAGGCGCCCGCTCGCCGCCATCGTCTGGAGATAGAGCTGGAACAGCCGGTCCCGCGCCGTGACGTAGCCCAGCGCGCGATAGGC
>DASSIC010000468.1:0-3224 GCA_035692325.1 Gemmatimonadaceae bacterium
CTTCGACGTCGGCATCGCCGAGGGACATGCGGTCACCTTCGCCGCCGGCCTGGCGACGCGCGGGCTGCGCCCGGTGTGCGCCATCTACTCGACCTTCCTGCAGCGCGGCTACGACAACATCATCCACGACTGCGCGATCCAGTCGCTGCCGGTGGTGTTCGCGATGGACCGCGCGGGGCTGGTGGGCGAAGACGGTGAGACGCACATGGGGCTCTACGACATCGCGTACATGCTCGCGGTGCCGAACATGACGGTCACCGCCCCGAAGGACGGGCGCGAGATGCTGGCGCTGCTGCGCGCCGGGGTGGAGCAGGGCAAGGGCCCCTTCTCGCTGCGCTATCCGCGCGACGTGGTGCCCGCGGCCGCGCCGGACATGGGCACGATCGAGGCGGCGCCACACGGCACGTGGGAAGTGCTGCATCGGGGGTCGGAGGTGGCGATCCTCGCCGTCGGCACCATGGTTGCGCCGTCGCTCGCCGCGGCGCAGACGCTCGGCGGTGAGGGGCTGGACGTGACGGTGGTGAACTGCCGGTACCTCAAGCCGTACGATCAGGTCACCCTCGCCGCCATCCTCGCCGATCACCGGCAGATCCTCGTCGTGGAGGAAGGCACGGTGGTGAACGGGTTCGGCGCGTACATGAGCAGCGTGATCGCGCGGCAGGACGCCGGTGTGCGCGTGCACACGCACGGCGTCCCGGATCGCATCATCTATGCGGCGTCGCGCACCAAGCAGCTCGCGTCGCTCGGGCTCGATGCGGCGGGCATCGCCGAACGCGTGCGCGCCTTGCACGAGAGCGAGGCGCTCACCGGGTGATCCGCATCGGCGTCGTCGGGCACCGCGGCTACGATGGACTCCCCGGCGTTCTCGCGACGCTGCGGACGCTCGCGCCGACGCTCGGTCTGACGCTCTCGTACGAGGACACCCTGCGCGACCTGGCGGGGCCCGGCGCGCTCGCGATCGTGCCGGGCGAGGTGGATGCCCTGCTCACGCTGGGGGGCGACGGTACGCTGCTCCGCGCCGCGCGCATGGTCGAGCAGCATGCCGCGCCGATTCTCGGCATCAACCTCGGGCGCCTCGGATTTCTGACCTGCTGTCGGGCCGACCGCATGGAGGAGGCGTTGCGGCGGTTCGTCGCAGGGGAGCACGTCGTCGAGCCGCGCATGACGCTCGATGCGCGGGTGCGCGACCCACTGGGGGTGGAGCGCTCGCGATTTCGTGCGCTGAACGATGTTGTGCTGCACA
Source organism: Gemmatimonadaceae bacterium (assembly GCA_035692325.1). Taxonomy (GTDB): domain Bacteria; phylum Gemmatimonadota; class Gemmatimonadetes; order Gemmatimonadales; family Gemmatimonadaceae; genus AG11. Next base: position 1,244 of record DASSIC010000468.1, read on the forward strand.
AGGGCGGTTTCGCGCGCGTGGTGACGATGCGCGTGCAGGCGAACGGGCAGATCGTGGCGCGGTACGGCGCCGACGGCGTCGTCTTCGCCACGCCCACGGGCTCCACCGCGTACAATCTCTCGGCGGGGGGACCCGTGGTGTTTCCCACGCTGGAGACGATCCTCGTCACCCCGGTCAGCGCGCACACGCTCGCCATCAGACCGCTCGTGCTGCCGCCCACGTTCGAGGTCACGGTGCAGGTGGAAGATGGTCCCGACGAGCTTCTGGTGACGGTCGATGGTCAGGTCGGTGCCACCTTCGGCGTCGGCGAGGCGCTCGTCGTGCAGCGCTCGCCGCACCCCGTGCCCATCGTGCGTTTCCGCGAGGGCGACTTCTTCGCGACGATGCGCGAGAAGCTGCATTGGGGTGGGCTGATGGACCGGGACGAGGACACGCGGTGCTGACCGAGCTGCGCATCAGGAACTTCGCGATCATCGAGTCGCTCACGCTGCCGCTCGCGCGGGGGTTCAACGTGCTGTCCGGCGAGACGGGCGCCGGCAAGTCGATCATCGTCGGGGCGCTGGGCCTGCTGCTCGGCGAGCGGGCGAGCGCGGACCTCATTCGCACCGGCGCCGACCGCGCCACGGTCGAGGGCGTCTTCGACGTCACCGATCGTCCGGAGATCGCCACCCTGCTCGACGAGCGGGGGATCGACGCCGAGGAATCGCTCGTCGTGCTCAAGCGGGAGATCGCCGTGGGGCGCGCGCGGGCGTGGGTGAACGGCACGACGGTGAGCGCCGGCATCCTCGCGGAAGTCGGTCGGCTGCTGGTGAATCTCCACGGCCAGCACGAGGCGCAGACGCTGCTCGACGGCGACGCCCAGCGGCGCATCCTCGATGCCTTCGCGGGCGCCACCGAGCTGGCGGGTGAAGTGGACGGCGCATACGAAGCGCTGGCCGCGGCACGCCGCGAGATCAGCGATCTGCGACGCCGGCGCGCCGAGGCGGAAAAGCGCGCCGACTACCTGCGGCACGTCGCGCAGGAGATCGAGGGCGCTCGGCTCGTCGACGGCGAGGACGCGCGACTCGAGGAAGAGGCGCGCCGGCTGGAGAACGCCGAGGAGCTCCGCGAGCTGGCGACGGGCATCTCCGGGGCGATCGAAGGCGAGGAGGACACGGTACTCGAGCGGCTCGGGATCATCGAGCGGTCGCTCTCGACGATCCAGCGCATCGATCCCACACTCGCGCGCCTCCAGGAGCTGTACGACGCTGCGTACTACAATCTCGAGGCGCTGGCCCGCGAGCTCACCGAGTACGAATCGTCGGTGGAGCTGGACCCGTCGCGCCTCGACGAGGTGCGCCGGCGCCGCGACCTCCTGTTCAAGCTGACCAAGAAGTACGGTGCGACGCTGGCCGAGGTGATCGAGGCGGGACGGCAGGCTCGCTCGGAGCTCGACCTGGTGGATTCGGCGGACCTCGACCTGCGCACGCTCGAGGATCGCGAGCGGTCGGCGGAGAAGACGCTGGCGGAACGGGCGGCCGCCCTCACTGCCATGCGCGCGGCAGCGGCGGAGCGCCTCGGCGGCGCCGTGGACGAAGTGCTCCCCGACCTCGGCATGCCCGACGGTCACTTCCATGCGGCGCTCGTGCCGGCGCGCGAGATCGGCCCCGATGGCGCGGAGCTCGTGGAATTCCGGGTCTCGCTGAACGTGGGCCATGAGGAACGTCCGCTCGCACGTGTCGCATCGGGCGGCGAGCTGTCCCGTGTCATGCTCGCGCTCAAGACCATCCTCGCTCGGCTCGATCGCGTGCCGACGCTGATCTTCGACGAGGTGGATGCCGGCATCGGCGGGCGCGTCGGCCTCCAGGTGGGCGAGACGATGCGCCGCGTGGCGAGCTACCATCAGGTGTTCGCCATCACGCATCTGCCGCAGATCGCCGCGCGCGGCCATCACCACATCCAGGTGAGCAAGGGCGCGCGGGGCGGCGTCACCACCGCCGAC
>DASSIC010000469.1:0-24374 GCA_035692325.1 Gemmatimonadaceae bacterium
GATCAGCGGCACCTACTTTCCTCCCCAGGTGGGCGGCATCTCCCACTTCATGGCGTCGCTGTGCGAGGCACTCGGTCCGGAAAGGGCCTGCTGTCTGACCGGCGTGCGCGACGCGGCGGATCGGGACGGGGAGGGCACGACCGCGCCCCCGGTGCACGTCTATCGCCGACCACGCGCGTTCGCGGGCCCGACGCTGCTGCAGGGGGCGGCGTGGGCGGGAGCGGTAACGGAGATCATGCTGCGGGAGCGACCCGACGTCGTGCAGCTCGCCACCGTCGCGGAGGGATATCTCGGGTTGTGGTTGCGGCGTTGGCTGCGCCTTCCCTACGTGGTGTTCGCCCACGGCAACGAGATTCTCGCCGCGGAGAAGGGAGCGTGGGACACGCCGCGCCGCGCCCTGTGCGAGGCGGACCGCGTCGTCGCCGTCAGTCGCTTCACGGCGAGCATCCTGCGCGATCGCATCGGCGTGGATCCAGCGCGTCTCGTCATCATGCATCCGGGATGTGACGTCGATCGCTTCCGGCCGGTGACTGCACGCGCGAGTGTTCGCGAGAAGCTGCTGGGGAGCCGAACGAACGCCAAGGTACTCCTCACCGTGGCGAACCTCGTGCGTCGCAAGGGCCACGAGGTCGTCCTACAGGCACTTCCCCGCCTGCTGGCGCGCTTCCCGGATGTCGTGTACCTGATCGTCGGCGAAGGTCCCTACCGACCGGAGCTCGAACGCCTCACCGCGTCACTCGGCCTTGGCGATTCGGTGATCTTCGCCGGGAGGATACCGGCCGACGAGCTGGCCGACGTCTATGCGCTGAGCGACGTGTTCGTCATGCCGAGCCGCGCGCAGCTCGAGTTGGACGACGTGGAAGGATTCGGCATGGTCTACATAGAAGCGAACGCCTGTGGAAAGGCGGTCGTGGGCGGGCGGTCGGGCGGCATTGCGGACGCTGTCGTCGATGGTGAGACCGGCCTGCTCGTCGCCCCGGATGATCCGTCCGGCCTGGCGGCCACGCTGGAGCGGCTGCTTGCCGACTCGTCGTTCCGACACCGGCTCGGCGCACAGGGACGCGCTCGAGCGCTGGCTGATTTCACCTGGGGCGGCTTCGCGACCCGGCTGGAGGCCGTGCTGGAATCGGCCCGGCGCGATCGACGCCCATCCCGATCGCCGCGGACCGCGGCGCACCTCCTCCCGTGACGCCATCATGAAGCTGCCTCCGCCGCCGACCCTGGAGGACCTCGACGCCAGCGCCCCGAGATTCGAGCGCGTGCACGACGTGCAGCATCGGCCGCACTGGTCGGTGATGATCGCGACGTACAACTCGGGTGAGTTTCTTCGCCGCACCTTGGCGAGCGTGCTCGCACAGGATGACGGCCCGGATCGCATGCAGATCGAAGTGGTCGACGGATGTTCCACGAAGGACGATCCGCAGCGTGTGGTCGACGAGCTGGGACAGGGACGCGTCGCCTTTCACCGGATTCCGGCGAACCGGGGCGGTGCGCACACCTTCAACACGTGCATCGCGCGCGCGCGCGGGCACTGGGTGCACATCCTGCACGGCGATGACATGGTCCTTCCCGGCTTCTACCGCGAATACGAAGCGTTGAGCGCGCGGCATCCGGAGGCGGGGACGGTATTCGGGCAGGTGGTCACGATCGACGAGCACGATCGATGGATCGGCGTCTACGGTCCCACGCCGCCGATCGGCGGGGGCATCATGGAGGACTTCGCCGAACAGCAGGCCATCCGTCAGCTCGTGCTCGCGTCGGGAATCGTCACACGGCGCGACGTGTACGAGGCAGTCGGGGGGTTCTCGAGCGCGCTCGATCACGTCGTCGACTGGGACATGTGGTTTCGCCTTGGCCACCACGCCCCCGTCGCGTGCGCCGCCCGGCCGTACGCGCTGTTTCGCGTCCACAGCGCCTCACACACCGTCCGGAGCGGCATGATGACGTCTGCGGCGGACGTGCGCGAGCGCTACTTCGTCATCGATGCCAACCTGCGTCGCCTGGGCCCCCGCGCGACGCCGGCGCTGAGACGGCTCGGCTGGCTGCGCCTCGCCGACAAGGCCCAGATGAACGCGTGGGAGCAGGACGCCGTGGGATCGTACGTGGGACGATACAATCAGGCGACGTGGGCGTGGATGCTCGATCCCTCCACGTCGCGATTCATCTTCCTGATGAAATCGTGGCTGAAATCCCGGCTGCGCCGTGGTTGACGACCGGCGGCGCCGCGGCCGGCTCGGGTGAGGGCAGGGGCGTGGCGGAACGAGCCAGCGAATCGCTTCCCGCGGCGGACGTCGGCGCGTTGACGCGCTCGAGCCAGATCTCGCGCCAGTAGGGTGGGATCGCCCGCGGGCAGTTCAGACGGCATCGCGCGCTCTCGGCCCGGCACAGCACGCCCTCGAGCATGATGCAGGGCTCCCGCATGTGAATCATCCGACCCGTATGCTCCTCGATGATCCGGGTCACGGCCTTGTGGACCTGCACGACACGTCCGCAATACGGCGCCATCTCCTCCGGGTCGAACCCGAGTCCACGATTCCTGGACTTCGTGTTGATGGTCCTCTCGATCTCCGCCTGTGTTCTGATGCGAACGAGCTCGCCCGGCGCGAGGTCGAGCCGAGCCGTTGGCGTCGGTTGGCCATCGGGGATCTGTCCGTTCCATGATGGGGCGCCCCGGCCTGACAACGCCAGGTGCATCCGGTCGTGGAAGGCTTTGAACAGGCGATAGCCAACGGGCAGGCGTTTCAGCGTCCAGCGGAGTGACGCGAGGAACACCACGCGCAGCGTGTGTGCCGCGCTGTGATTGCCGGTCGTGATGTCGAGCAGGTACTGCCGGGGATTCCACCACGCGAGCGGGCGCGACGCGCTGGTAACCAGCGTCGCCTGGCAGGAATAGCGCGTGTCCCCCGGCTCCTCGGAGTCGACGGCGCGTGTCGCTCGGAGGAGCTGCTCCTCCGAGCATCGATCGAGCCGCGCGTTCGGCGCGACCGAGCTCGCCGGCGCGCCAGCGTCCCCGGTCACAGGCTTCAGCCACTCGTCTCGCCAGAACAGCAGGCATTCCGCCTGGCACCCGCCATGGGCCGATCCGTCGCAGCGCAGCCCGTCGAGATGTACCATGCGGTCGAGCCGGCGAGATTCGTACAGCATCTGCGCCGTCTCACATGTCTTGTGGGCCACCGCACCGACACGGACCTGCCGGCCGCAGAACTGGAGCATCTCCGGCATGAAGGGCATTCCGGCGATCCGCCCGTCCTGGTCCAGGGTGGCGAGGATCTCTTCCTTCGTCCGCACCTCGACGAGCTCACCGGCACGGAATCGCGAGATCGACCAGCTCATCAGGGCACTCTCCCGCCGACGGTGCTCGCCTCGAGCAACGGTGCGCTGGGCGGCGCGGGCGGTACGATCTCGTAGTGCTCGAGTCGTGGATACAGGTTCACCCGTCCCTTCACGGTACGCGTCTCCGCGATGAAGAAGCTCGCCGCGGACCGCCACGTGCTGAATGGCCGGTCCGACGAATACTCGTGCGCGTAGACGTTGACGTGGTAGGTGCCTGCCGCCAGGTGCAGGTCGAGCGAGAAGCTGACGCGGAGCGCCTCGCCGGCGGCGAGAGAGGCGCTCACGCCGCCATTGAGGCGTGCGTTGCACGTGTCGAAGATCGGATAGAAGTTGTCGTCGACGATCTGGACGACGATCGACAGATCCGCGACCGCGTCCCGTGCGACCGCCGTGACATCGATGTGGGCCCGATCACCGGACGTGAACCGCACCGTCGGCTCGATGTCGTTCCGCACCGCGACGGCCCTGAGGTCGACGCGGCCGCCATCACCCGATCGCTGATGCTGGGCACGACCCACGTAGTGCCGGATCACCTCGTCCGTCGGCCCATTCGCGAGCATCCGTCCCTTCTCGAGCAGGATGCTCCGCTGACACAGCTCCGAGACCGCGTGCAGGTTGTGCGACACGAACAGGACGGTGGTGCCTCCCTTCAGGATCTCCGTCATGCGGTCGATGCATTTCTGCTGAAAGAGGTAATCGCCGACGCTCAGGACTTCGTCGACGATCAGCAGGTCGGGCTCGACGTGCGCCGCGACGGCGAAGCCGAGCCGGGCGTACATGCCGGAGGAATAGCGCTTGACGGGCGTGTCGATGAAATCGCGCAGTCCGGCGAACTCGACGATCTCGTCGAACTTTCGGCGAATCTCCTCCTTCGTCATCCCGAGGATGGTGCCGTTGAGGTAGATGTTCTCGCGCCCGGTGAGATCCGGGTGGAAGCCGGCGCCGACCTCGATGAGGGCCGAGAGCTTTCCGCGCACGGCGATGGTGCCGCGCGTGGGCGTCATGATGCCGCTCAGCAGCTTGAGGATCGTGCTCTTGCCGGCGCCATTCGAGCCGACGATGCCGAGCGCCTCGCCGCGACGCACCTCGAACGAGATGTCCTGGAGCGCCCAGAATTCCTTTTCCCGCAGGGCGTCGGGCGTCGGGCGCCGACCGGTGAGCTTCGACACCGCCGCCGGGATCAGGTCACGCAGGGAATCGTAGATCTCGCCGCGTCGAAATTTCTTGGACACGTGGTCCATCACGAGCACGGCGTCGTTCGAGCTGCTCATACGCTCTCCGCGAAGTACGGTTCCGTGCGCTTGAAGAACGCCAGCGCGGCGACGAAGAGGAGCACGGACGTGACGGCGCTGTACACGACCCATCCGCCGTACGGAAGGGGATGGCCCAGCACCGCGGCGCTGATGCCCTCGAGCAGGGGCGCGACGGGGTTCAGCAGGAGCAGGCGCGCCCACTTCCCGAACATCGAGACGTCGTAGAAGACCGGCGTGAAGAAGATCGCGAACGTGATGATCACCTCGACGATGTACTTCACGTCCCGGAGGAAGAGCGCCGCGGCCGAGAGGAAGATCGACACGCCGATGACGAACAGCGCCAGCACGAAGACGAGGACGGGCACCCAGAGCATCCGCACGCCGAGCGGCACGCCGGTGGCGGCGAGAAACAGGGCGAGAATCGCTGCGGCGACGGCGAGATCGATCAGCTGCGACAGCACCGACGCGATCGGAAAGATCACGCGCGGCATGTAGATCTTCGTCACGAGGTTCGCGTTCGACACCAGGCTGGTCGAGGCGAAGCGGATCGAGGCGACGACGAAGGCCCAGGGAACGGACCTTACGGCGACACTGACGACGTCGTCGGTGCGGAGCGGCTTGCCGGACAGCGAGGCGAACGCATACTTGACGACCACGCCCGCGCTGACGATGAGCGCCGGCATGAGGATGGCCCACATGAAGCCCATCACCGACTGCTTGTACTTCACCTTGATCTCGCGCCACGCCAGCATGTACAGGAGATCGCGCCGGGCGACGATCTCCCGCAGCCAGGAGACCGGTCCGGTCGCGAGCCGAGTCGGCGGCACCATGCCGGCGCCGCGCGTGCGCGGGGACGGGATGGAAGTCTCAGCGATTGATGTGTTCACGGATCCGGGACGGGGAAGAGGTGAAGCGACGATCGCCATCGCTCGCGCTGGGTGCGCCGCTGAGGAGCGCATCCATCTGCGCGGCGATGTCGTCATAGCCGATGGGCGCTCCCACGACGGGAGCGGGGGTGCGATCGCGCCACAGGCGCGAGAGCACGTCACGAATGCCCGCCACGTCGGCGGCGTCGCACGCCATGCCGCCGATGCGCCTCGCCTCCCGCGCCGCCGCACTGTCGGACTCGGCGATGACGAGCGTGGGCACGCCCATCGCCACGCACTCGTACAGCTTCGCCGGTACCTGCATCGGCTGATCCTGTGCGAGCACGAGCGCGAGATGCGATCGATTGATCAGGTTGAGGGCGTCGGCGCTGGCGACGCGGCCGAGCACCTCCACGCATGACTCCAGGCCGGCCGCGGCGACCTCCCGGCGGAAGTGCGCGCCGTGGACGGCGTCCATGTTGCCGGCGAGTCGCAGCATCAGCGCGTTCCGCGCCTCAGGAGAGGCGACGAGGAATGCCTGCATCGCTCGCAGCACGGGCGTCAGATCCCGGCCGGCATAGAGCGAGCCCGCGTGGGCGATGGACAAGCCGCCGAATCGATCTGCCGGCGGGGGCGGGAGTCGGTCCCGATCGATGCCGTTGGGGATGAACGACACGCGCATCGCGGGGAATGTGTCCCGCAGCTCGTCCGCGTATTCGGCGGTGTTCGTCACCACACGGGCGGCCCGTCGAAACACGAGCCGCTCGAGCCGCGGGATGAGGTAGCGCACCCACTCCGACCGGAAGGCGGATTGCGCCCACTTCTTCCCGATCATCGACGACCAGGGATCGCGCATGTCCACCCAGTGCAGCTCCCGTCGGCCCGCGCACGCGAGCAGCCCCACGAGGTGGGCGGAGTGCGGCGGTCCGCTGGTGATCACCGCGTCGAAGGTCTGGGCGCGGAGCAGCGCCCGCGCTGTCCGGGCGGCGGGAAGAATCCATCCGCGGCCATAGTCGGGAAAGGCGAGTGCCGTGGCAAGGTTGCGCCGAACGCCGTTCACGAAACCGTGACGCGGAGGCGCGTCCGGGGTCTCCGCGATCACCGCCGCTGGCTCGGCCGACGGGGACGGTCGCGCACCCCGTGTGCGCACCCGGGACGCCCACTGGTTGTAGGCGTCGTTCAACGTGCGCGACACGGCGCTCACATGGACCTGAACGCCCGGAACCGGTGCGTCCGCGCTCTGCGTCGCGGCGGTGATGACCTGCACCTCCCACCCGCGTCGCGCGAGATGCCGCGACAGCCCGCCCCAGCGCAGGCCGCCCACCGAACCATCAGGTGGAAAATGGTAGGTGATCACCAGCAGCCGCCGTGGCCGCCCCGGGTGGCGCTCCATGCGTTCCACCGGACTACTCGGACGTCCCCGCCGGGGGCGCCGCCAGGTCCAGCACGATCTTGCGTGCGTGGAATCCCTCGGCGAACCCGGTCGAAGCCGCGGATTCGATCCCCCGGAGGCGCATCAGTCCCTCGAACGTCTCCCGCGTGAACCATCGCTTGTCCCGCTGCGTGTGGAAGACGTCCATCAGCACGTCGAGCTTGCGGGAGCGAGCCTCGTCGTCGACGGGCACGAAGACGTTCGGCTGCCCGAGATCGCCGTCGTACTTGGGAATCTCGTACTCGAGGATCGTGTGATCGCGGAAGGTGTTCCAGGTGAGTTCCGAGATCACGCGATGGTCCTGATGCCGGTCGTCTCCGCGGTGCGTAAAGATGAGATCGGGCGTGAAGCGGGTCTTGATCGCCTCGAACTGGCGCTTGATGGCGCCGCCCTCGTACGGGAAGTAGCTGTCGGGAAATCCGAGCACGCTCACATCGGAACGACACGCGCCGACGAGGACGATCTCGGCCGCCCGGCGCGCTTCCGCTTCGCGCGCTCCCTGCGCCCCGAACACCACCCACTCTACTTCCGTGTCGATGTCGCCGCGCAGCAGCGTGAGAAGCGTGCCCGCACATCCGATCTCGATGTCATCCGAATGCGCACCGAGACAGAGGACGCGCGCCGGCCGCGTCCGCGGGGTGCGCAGGGAGAATGGATTCATGAGGGCCGCAGCGGGGAAGATGTCCTGCTAGTCGCGAGGCGGCTTTCCATTGTCCGCCCACACGTACCACGGCGGCTTGCCCGACTCGTAGAGCGCGTCAAGCTTCGCCTTGTCCTTCGCCGTGTCCATCGGAACCCAGAAGCCGTCGTAGTTGTAGGCGAGCAGCTTGCGCTCGGCCACCAGCCGGTCGAAGGGCTGCTCGACGAGCTCCTCGCCTTCCCTGATGTAGTCGAAGATCTCGCGGCGAAAGATGAAGAAGCCACCGTTGACGCGGAGGCCGGACTGGATGATGTCCTTGAATCCCTCCAGCTTGCCGTGGGCGTCGAAAGACACGAAGTGGTAGCTGAGATGCGGCTTCATCGCGATGAAGCAGCCCACCGCACCGCTGCGCTTGAAGGTCTCGACCTGCTCGGGCAACGGGACATCCGACAACCCGTCGCTGTAGTTGGCGAGAAAGAACTCCTCGTGCTGGACATGCTGCTTCACTCGCAGGAGACGCTGCCCGATGTTGCTGCTCAGCCCCGTCTCCACGAAGGTGATGCGCCAGTCCTCGATGTCGCTCGTGAGCAGCTCGCGCTTGCGGCCGCCCTCGGACAGCACGAAGTCGTTCGAGACTCCTTCCTCGTAATTGAGGAAGTAGTTCTTGATCAGATCACCGCGATAGCCGAGACACAGCACGAAGTCCCGGTGCCCGAAATGGGCGTAGTACTTCATGAGGTGCCAGATGATGGGACGGTAGCCAAGCGGGAGCATCGGCTTCGGAACGTTCTCCGCATAGTCGCGGATGCGCATCCCCAGCCCACCGCAGAACAGCACTACCTTCATGACGCTCTCCCTGAGGGACGGAGTGAGACCAGCCGCGCCGCACTGCAGGCACCGACCGTGACGTGCACGAATTCACGAGGGGTTGTCGCCAGGAGGCAGCCATCGAGTCACGGGGCCCGCCCGCGCCGGTCCCAGCCCTGGTCCGGACGACGCTCGAATGTGAGACTGATGCATGCATTAGGCAAGCAGAATTCGGGTGCATCGGCGCCATCGGTCAGATCATTCGCCACGCGCGCGCGCGCAGGCCGATTCCGGGCGTGAATCTGAGGCGTTGACGCAGCACTCCGTCGCGTTGGCCCAACATGCTGATCGCGCGGACTGGCATGGGAGTCGTTCGCCCTAGAAGTCGATCCGAATGCTCTGCCATGGCTCGCGGTGCACGAAGATCCGACCCCACACCTCGATGGCGATCAGCTTGTACAGCTGTCCCGGATCGTTCTCGCACCAGGCAGCGAGATCGCGCTGCGAGAGCCGGGTCCATTCCGAGACGAAGCCGTCGCGGAGAATCGCCGGATACCGGTTGGCGTACGTGAGCCAGGGGACCGTGAATCCCATCTTCGGCCGGTCGACGATTGCCGGCGGGAGATAGCGCGCCGCGACCCGCTTGAGCGCGTACTTCACCACGGGTCCACGGATCTTGTACCGCAGCGCCAGGTTCAGGGCGAAGTCGAAGATGCCGTTCTCCAGGAAGGGCACGCGACCTTCGATCGAATGCAGCATGAGCACGCGATCCAGTCGATGCAGCAGCGGCATCATCATGACGCGCAGGTTGCAGAGCATGAAGCTCTGCACGTCGGCCTCGCGGCGATCGGGAAGCCACGAGTAGCTCTCCAGCGCCTGTCGCCAGCGGTGCCACGCCTGGAACTCCTGCCCCACCAGGCTGAGTCCGTGGATCGGCTCCGTCAGACTCCACGCGCCGAATCCGAATCCGACGTGCGCGTGCCGCTGGAAGTCCGTCGCGGCGTACTTGAAGTACAGGTAGTTGTCCGCTCCCTCCCGGTTGACGAACCGGCGCAGTGCACGCGACAGCACCTTCGATGGGCTCCAGCGACTCGAGTAGTTGCTCAGGGAGTTCTTGTAGAACTGGTGCCACGCATAACCGCCGAACAGTTCGTCCGCGCCTTCTCCCGAGAGCAGGACCTTGAGGCCGTTCTCGTGCGCCTGCCGGGCGATGAGCGCCAGGCTCACCGACGTCGGTTGCTGCACCGGCAGGTCCACGGCATGCGTGACCTGCGGGAAGAGCTCCCAGAACTGTCCGCGCGTGAGCCGGGTCTGGTGCAAGGGGGCTCCCACGTGCCGCGCGACCTGCTGCGCGAACTGGGCCTCGCCGCCAGGTCCCTCGAAGTCGGCGTGGTAGAGCGCGATGTCAGGATGGCGGCGCGCCGCCATGGCCGCGACGAGGGAGGAGTCGAGCCCGCCGCTGCAGAGAAAGCCGATCGGTGCGTCGCTCTGCTCGTGCTGCCGCACCGAGTCGTCCATCAACCGGTCGAGCTCCGCAATGACATCGGTGCGAGCGTCGAGCCGCGCGTACGCCTCACGGCTCACCAGCGACTCGATCTCGCGATACGGCTGCTGGTGCCATCTGCCCGTCGCGCAATCCAGCTCCACATAGTTGCCCGCGGGGATCGCCCTGACGTTCGCGTAGGGGAGGAAGTCGTCACCGAACCGGCTGAAGATCATGTACTCCTTCAGCCGGCTGAGATCTGGCGTGTAGTCGAGATTCTTGATCTCCGACGAGAACTCGAACTGCCTGCCGTCCGCGATGAAGTACAACGGCTTGATGCCCGTCGTATCCCGCGCCAGCAGCATCGTCCGCGTGGATGGCTCGTAGAACGCGAACGCGAACATGCCGTTCAGCAGGGGAAGGCAGGCGGAGCCCATCCGCTTGAGGAGGAGCAGGAGCACCTCCGTGTCGCTCCGGCTCCGCAACGGCTCGTCGGGGAGATACCGCTCGTGCAGCGCGCGCCAGTTGTAGATCTCCCCGTTGTACACGAGCATGCTCTCGCCGTCGCAAAACGGCTGATTGCCCGCCGGTGTCAGATCGAGGATGCTGAGCCGCGCGTGGCCGAAGAACACGTCGTCGACCATCTTGCCGCCGATGAAGTCCGGACCGCGATGTGACAGCATCGCGGTCCGGCGCGCGCACAGGTCGCGATCGAGCTCTCCGTCGTGAACGGCCCGTCCGTAGATTCCGCACATGTCAGGGGCCGTGGCTCCGACAGACCCGCTCGCTGCGCTGCACGCTCAGGCGTGCACCGCCCCCGCAGACGAAGGCTCCCACCGCAAGTCGTCATCGAGACGATGCTCGTCCTGGAGCTTCTTGATCTGCTTGAGCCGCAGGTAGCGGTTGCCGAGAAACTCCTCCGAGGTGAGCCCGTGCGCGCGATAGGCGTCGTACAGCTCGACGACGCCCTTCTGCACGGACCACTGCGGCCGGAACGCCGGCAGCATGCGCGCGATCTTCCGGCAATCCACCCGGTAGCAGCGCGGATCGGGACCACCGCCCTCGGCATAGCGGATCGTGCAGTTGGGCACCGTCGCCTTGACCATGTCGGCGATCTCGCGCACGCGCAGGTTGTCCTCGTTGCGGCCCACGTTGAACGCCTGGTTGTGGATCGCCTCACGCGGCGCTTCGAGAGCGGCGAGGAAGGCGCGCGAGATGTCCTCCACATGCACGAGCGGCCGCCACGGGCTGCCGTCGCTCTGAATGAGCACGTCGCCCTGCGTGTAGGCGTAGCCGACCAGATTGTTCACCACGATGTCGCAGCGCAGCCGAGGCGACACGCCGTAGGCGGTCGCGTTGCGCAGAAAGACGGGGCTGAAGCTGGCGTCGGCGAGCGGACGGATGTCCCGTTCCGAGAGGATCTTCGACTCGCCGTACGGCGTGATGGGATTGAACGCCGCTTCTTCGGTCAGCAGCTCGTCGCCGGCCAGGCCGTACAGGCTGCACGACGACGCGAAGAGGAACCGCGGCACACCGGCGTCCTTGGCCGCCTGCGCGAGCCGCACCGATGCGTGATGGTTGATGTCGTACGTCGTGCCGGGGTTCATGTTGCCCAGCGGATCGTTGCACAGCGCCGCGAGGTGGATGACGGCGTCGAAGCCGCGGAGCTCGTCCGGCGACACGTCGCGGAGATCGGAGCGGATGGCCGGCACGTCGGGCACCTCGTCCCCGAAGGTGCACTCCGCATACAGGTAGGTATCGAAGCCGACGATCTCGTGTCCCGCCTTGCGCAGGAAGGGCACCATCACCGACCCGATGTATCCGTTATGTCCCGTTACCAGCACCCGCATGACTCGCCTCCGATCGGTTCAGCCTCGTGAGCCCGCCACTGCCGCCACGCCACTCGCTCGCGCATCGAGCAGCTCCTGCAACCACGTCTCCCCACGAAAGTGTGCATACTGCTCGGCCCGCAGGCGGTCGGCCAGCCGGTTCGCCGGCAGCTCCACGTCCTCGTAGGTCAGCACCTCGTCCGCGGGGACGTCGCGCACGAGGCGGCAGCCCTGCACCAGCCCCTCGGGCAGGTAGTGCCCCCCGCTCATCTCGCCGGCGTTCGTCGCTTCGCCGTACGTCATGTACATGCCGTAGTCGTCAAGCGTCTCCCCCGCCTTGAGGTCGCGCTTGGCGACGGCACACACCTCCACCACCGGTCCCCCGAGCGGCTTGGCGACCGAATCCCGGAAGAGCACGACTCGAGCGATCGCCGTCGGCACCTCGAAATGCACGAGATGATACGGCACGAAGAGCGAGTACAGCGGGCCGTCGCCCATCTTGTACAGGCTGAGATAATGCTGCTGCTTGGGATCGGGATGCTCGACGAGGCAGTAGACCTTCGTCAGCGGCGTGCCGACGACGTAGTCGATCACGCCACCGAGGCGACGCACCGCCTCGATGTCGTACAGCGATCCGATCTTCATCACGTCGCCGCGATACTCGAGGCCGCGCGACATGCCGCGCGACTGCACCTGGAAGCCGGTCGCGTTGGCGACGATCGCCTGCTCGAAGCTGATCTTCGAGCCGTCGGCGAAGCTCGTCACCATCGCCGGATTCTGCCCCCACTGCTCGGCGAATCCCTTTTGCGTGGTGGGATTGCGGCGCGTGTCCTGAAGCCCCTTCACGTTGCCCATGACGCGCGGCGTCAGGCCGAGGCCCTTGGCCCACCGGAAGAGGTTCATCTGCACGCCAGGCTCGTCGCCGTCGCACGCGGAGAGCACGGCGCCATGCTTCTCGGCGTAGACCTGCAGGATCGGCCCGATCGTGGCGTCGATCTCGGCGTTCATCAGCACGACGTCCTTCTTGTGGGCGAACGCCTCGAGAAGGATGTGCGCCCCGAACTCGACGGATCCCGTCGTGTCGACGAGCACGTCGATCTGCTCCGAGCGCGCGAGCAGCCATGCATCATCGGTCACCGCCGGCCGGCCACCACGAATGGCGTCCTCGAGCGCGCCCGGCGTGGTCACGGTCACGGCGTCGGTGCGCCGCGCGTATTCGTAGATCTTGAGCGCGCGCTCGGGGCGTCGACCGTAGATCGCCACGACACGCATGCCGGGCACGTCGTTCACGATCGTGTTCGTGAGCCCTTGTGCCATGAAGCCGGCGCCGAGAATGCCGACGCGAATCGGCCGGCCGGCTGCGGCGCGTGCCTGGAGTGCGGTATCGACGAGAATCATGCGACGGGATCCACCATGGGAAGCTCGGGACAGCGCGTCGTGGCGCGAGGCCGACGACGCGTGCGTGACGGGTCAGATGGTCATGCGCCGTTTGACTTCACCTTCGATCTCGGCGAGTGGACGGAATGCCTTGTCCTTCTCCGAGATCTCGGTGAGCGGAAGCGGCCAGCGCAGCGCGAGCCGCGGGTCGTCGAAGCGCAGTCCTCCTTCCGCCGACGGCGTGTAGAACTCTCCCACCTGATAGCTCGTCTCGGTCGCATCGCGCAATGCCTGGTAGCCGTGCGCGAACCGTTCAGGGACGTAGAGCGCGCGGTAATTGTCCTCGCTCAGCTCGACCTCGACGTGCTGGAGATAGGTCGGGCTCTCGGGACGCAGGTCGACGATGATGTCCAGGATGGCGCCTCGCGTACAGCGCACGAGCTTCGACTCGGCAGCGGGAGGGTACTGGAAGTGCATGCCGCGAATCGTGCCCTTCACCTTGTTGAACGCCAGATTGGACTGGGCGATGATCGGCTTCAGTCCGTGCGCCTCGAACTCGTGCTGGCAGAAGCTGCGGGCGAAGAAGCCGCGCGAATCCTCCCGGCGCTCGAGATCGAGGGTGAACGCACCCTTGAGCCGGGTTTCGGTGAAGATCATGATGGGAAGGTCGTGGGAGAGGACAGTCGCGCATCGCGCCCGCTGTCGGAATTGCGCGTGGGCAGCGAGAGACACGCAATGATAAGACCCTCTCTCCGTCCGGCAAGCAGCATCGCGCAGTAGCGTTCAGTGCTTCACCCCTGCCAGAATTGCAGGGCCGTCGCGGGGCGGTTCACGTCCGGATTCCCCGCGGGCCGGTGCCCTTCACTCTCGAGAAAGAGGATGCATTCGCATGGCTTCGACGCCCGACCAGACCGTCATCGTGGGGGGAGGAATCGTCGGTTTGGCGACGGCCCTCGCGCTCGCCGAGCAGGGGGATGCGCCGATCGTGCTCGAGGCCGAAGCGGGCGTCGCCCGGCATCAGACGGGACACAACAGCGGCGTGATCCACTCCGGCCTGTACTACAAGCCGGGATCGCTGAAGGCGCAGACCTGCCGGGACGGTCTGGCGGCCATGTACCGGTTCTGTGAGGAGGAGGGAGTGCCGCATCGGCGCTGCGGGAAGCTCGTGGTGGCGGTGAGCGAGGCCGAACTGCCGAGGCTCGCCGCACTCGAGGAGCGGGGCCGAGCGAATGGGGTCTCGGTTCGTCGGCTGCCGGGTGCCGCACTCCGCGAATACGAGCCGGAGGTCGCGGGCATCGCCGGCCTCTGGGTCGAGGAGACGGGCATCGTGGACTATGCGCGGGTCAGCGAGGCCATGGCACGGAAGCTCGCACGTCTCGGTGGCTCCGTTCGTACCGGGCACCGTGTCGAGGCCATCGCTCGCGACGACGGACGAATCGTCCTCGAGACCACGGGCGGCACGCTGCGCGCCTCGCGGATGGTGAACTGCGCGGGCCTTCAGAGCGACCGGGTCGCGCGCATGGCGGGCGTGGAGCCGGGCGTCCGCATCGTCCCGTTCCGCGGCGAGTACTACGTCCTCAGCCCGGACGCCGCCCACCTCGTGCGCGGACTGATCTATCCCGTGCCCGATCCGGCGCTGCCCTTTCTCGGCGTGCACTTCACCCGCGGCATCGACGACGTGGTGGAGGCGGGACCCAACGCCGTGATCGCCCTGCGCCGCGAGGGCTATCGATGGAGCGACGTCTCGCCGCGCGACATCTTCGACTGGGCGAGCTTCCCGGGATTCTGGCGCATGGCGAGAAAGCAGTGGCGCAACGCCGCGTCGGAGATCGGGCGTTCGCTCAGTCGGGCGCGCTTCCTCCGCTCGCTCCAGACCCTGCTGCCGCGGCTGAGCGACGCCGACATCGTCCGCGGCGGCAGCGGGGTGCGTGCCCAGGCGGTGGATCGCACGGGCAAGCTCGTGGACGACTTTCACATCCAGACCGCGCCGGGGATGGTGCACGTGCTGAACGCGCCGTCACCTGCCGCTACGGCATCCCTTGCGATCGGCCGAGAGATCGCGCGTCGTTTGACCTGACGTCGGCGGGCCACAGCAGATCGTTGCATCCGATCCACAGAACCCGGGTTCGGCACGCCGCTCCTGACCGCCGCAAGGGCGCCCGCCTGAGCGCCCCCCTCGGCTAGGCATCTGGACGACGCTGCCAGCGCCGCTTGATCCAGTCGCGCCCGCGTGATCCCAGCAGCGCACGCGCCAGCCGCTTCGTCCGGGTGATGTGCGGCAGGGCGCGCATCGGCACCGAATCGCCGACGACGACCTCCACCAACGTCGGCCTGTCGCCGCGCAACGCGCGCCGCACGTCGTCATCGCTGGCGTCGCCGATTCGCAGATAGCCCACGCCAAGCGCGGAGGCGAGCTGCGCGAAGTCCGGATTGACGAGATCCACGGCGTGCGCATGTCCGTAGCTTCCCAGCTGCTGCAGGCGAATCTGGTTCAGATGGCCGTCATTGAACACGAACGTGACGATCGGCAGTCGCTCGCGCCGCATCGTCAGCAGCTCGAGCCCCGACATGAGGAAGCCTCCATCACCCACGACGGCGACAACGGCGCGACCGGGTGCAGCGATCCTGGCGCCGATCGACGCTGGCAGCCCGAATCCCATCGACTGGAAATCGGTGGGAACGATCAGGCCTCGCGGCGACAACACGTCCAGGTGGCGTCGGACGAGAATCTGATGCAGCCCGGAATCGGTGACGATGATCGCATCGCGCGGCAGCATCCCGCGCAGCCACGCAAGGAATTCGCGTGGCGTGCCCACGCCGCGGATTCTGGGCTCCACCGCATCCGGCGCCGCGGCGCGAACGGTGTCGCGAGCCGCCCCGATCTCCGCGCGTGACCACTGCGACGGCTGGCGGCGTACCTGCAGCTCGTCCACGACATCTTCCACCCGGGCGGTGATCCCGACCTGCGCCGGGTAGCTCGCCCCGACTACCGCACGATCGGCATCGACCTGTATCAGTCGATCGGGTGGCAGCCGGAGCTGAAATCCGGCGGTGCCGTTGTGGCCGAGCTTGCACCCCAACGCGATCACGAGGTCGGCGCGATCGACGAAGGCGTTCAGCGACGCGATGTGTCCGCGCAGCGGATCGAATCCGAGCACGAGCTCGTGATCCTCGGGAACGATCCCTCGGGCCGTCGGCGTGGTGAGGATCGGGATCGTCAGCGCTTCCGCAAGCGCCCGGAGCGGCTCGGCGGCGGCGAAGGCACCCTGACCCAGCAGCAGCAGCGGCCGGCTGGCCTGCGCAAAGCGGCGCGCGAGCTCACCGCGCGCGACGTCGGGTGATGAATGCCTGGACGGAGCGCCAGTAGACGGCGCAGGTTCCCGCTCCACGCCGAGCGCGTCCATCGCGAGCTCCACCATCACGGGACCGGGCTCGCCTTCGCTCGCCGCGGCGTAGGCATCGGCGACGATGCGCTCCACGTCCGCGCTCGACGCGATCGTGAGGCACAGCTTCACCACCGGCGCGGCGATGGCACGCTGGTCGAGCGCCTGGAGCCGAAACGCGTGCCCAGGGCCGCTCGCGGGAGCGCCGACGAGGAAGAGCACGCCCGCGGAATCGTGGCGTGCCTCGGCCAGCCCGGTGAGCGCATACGTGAATCCCGGTCCGGGAATGGTCGCGAGCGCGGCGACGCGACCGGACGCGCGGAAGTAGCCATTCGCCATGAACGCCGCCGCCAGCTCGTGGCTGGCGAGCACGGTGCGCAGACCATGGCGGCGGAATCCCTCGAAGAGCGCGACGTTCTGCGTGCCCGGCACGCCGAACACGCAGTCGATGCCGACGTCGATCAGGGCGCGGCAGAGCGCATCGATGCCGTCACTCATCCTGCACGCCGCCCACCGCTCCGCGCCGGCGCACCAGCAGCTTGCGCACGAGCTGCCCTGCGGTTGCACGAGACCGCGCCACGGCCCGAACGACATCGGTACCCACGCGGAACCGCAGCGAGGGCACGCTGCGCAGCTCGATCAGGGGCTCGAGCGCGCCGCCCAGTTGGCTCTTGAAGTGCGTGACGGGATTGAGCGACGCATCGGTGAGATCGTTCGCCGTGTATCCCAGCGCCGCCAGCCGTTCGAACACGCGCCACCGGAGGAAGGGCGTCACGCCCGCCTTGAGATGATCGGGGTTCGCCCCCGCCGTGACCGTGTGCGTCACCGGATGCCCGAGCAGCACGAGCTGCGAGGCGACGGCCTCGCCACTCGGCAGTCGCGCGTGAAAGAGTCTGGCGAGCCCCTGCCGCGCGAGCGTGTCGTGAAAACCGTGGAACGCATCCTTCGGCAGGTAGGGCGCAACGTTCACGCGCGCCATGGTCGACAGATGCAGGCGGTAGAAGCTCTCGAAGTCGTCGTCTTCGGTGACCTCGTACGAGCCGCGCGCGCACCGGTCGATGAGCCGGCGCAGGTTCTGCTCGACACGCGCTCGGGCGAGCGGAAGATCGGTGACGGAGACGACGTACGTGTAGTGATGACTCGCCGTCCAGCCGCACGCCAGAAAGGATCGCAGATCGCTGAGGGGTGACCGGGGCTTGAGAGCGACGCTGCCATACCGGTTCCCGCGAATCCATGCCTCCATCGCCGACAGCGCCTTGAGCTCCCTCGCGGTGCGTTCGGATGGATACTTCGTCTCGTGTCGGGCCAGGACGGGCCCGTTATAATAGAGCAGCAGGCGTGGCGACAGGTAGCGGCCAAACGCGCCGTCACGCTCGTACAGGCCGATGCCGCCAAGCAGCAGATCGCCCTGTCGCACGCCGAGAATCCGGAATCGGCCGCCGCCGGCGGTGCACAGCCCGTCGAGATATTCCGGACGCGCGTAGACACTGCCTGCCGGCGCTGTCGCGACGAGCTCGTTCCACTCCGGGTATTCGGACTCCGTCAGTATCTCGGCACGAATCTCGGCTTTCGCCATCGAGTCTCAGCGCAAGTCGAAAAGCTGAAGCGCCATGGCGAGCATCGCGGCAGCGCGGTCACGCAGCCGTCGGCCGAGAAAGAGCCGCGCGGTGCCGAAGAAGGATCGCAGGCCCGGCACCGGATCCCGCAGCTGGAAGACCGGTTGGCGCGCACCGAGCCAGGACCGCAAACAGCGCCAGCCTGACAATTCACCGCTACGACGCAGCTCGGTGCAGGCGAAGTAGTCGAAGTACGGATAGACCAGTGTGCGGCCGACGTCGTAGCGCTCGACCGACGGAACGGCCAGGCCGAGGGCATCCTCGTACGCCATGCGGCAGACGTCGACGCCACAGTAGGCGGCGAACTCCACATACCACCACGCGCGGGCGTTCACCTCCAGCAGCTTGAACCGTCCATCGCGCTCGTCGAGCTTGAACTCCGCGCTGAACATCCCGCGATAATTCACGTGACGCATCAGGGCCGCGATGGACGCCACGGCGGGCGCCGCATCCTCCGGGCGTCGGCTCACCATGTAGGTGCTGTTGCCGAAGTCGAGGGGATACATGCGCAGGCGCTGTCGCACGAACACGGCGCGCAGCACGCCCGCGCGGTCGATGAAGCCGTCGACGAAAAAGTGATTCGTGGCCGGCCCCTTGATGTACTGCTGCAACACGACGGGAAACCCTTCGTCGATCAACATCTGCCACTTCTCGATCGCGTGCTCGCGCGAACGGACGTGACAGGCCTTCACGCCGAATCGGCGCATGAAGCGTTGTGAATCCCGCGGCTTGAGGATCGCGCTCTCGAACGCATCGCTCGGCAAGGTGGCGAGGTCCGAGGCACTGTCCACGCATGTCGTCCATGGATGTGGCGTGTCGGTCTCACGCAGCAGAGCGGAGAAGCGCCCCTTGTCCACGAAGCGTTCCAACGTGTCGGGCGTGGTGATGCTCGCGGGAAAACGCGTACGGAGAGCCGGTTCCAGCGACGCGACCTCGCGCGCCCACGAGTCGGAGCAGGGCATCAGGACCGCGCTGTCCACCGGGATCTGGGCCAGCCAGGTGCCCAACCCGGTGTCGGTGCCGAGCGGGGTCGCGCCCGGGATGGCGCGGAACCATCGCGATCGCCGAAGCAGCGGGTCGGAGGTTTCCGCCACGATCGGTTGCAGCCTGTCCCGCGCCAGCACGCGGATCACGCCGAGCGGCGTGATCCCGCTGCCCAACACGATCACCGGCGGACGTCCTGGGAGAACGTGGGGCCGGGGCCGGGCCGAGCCGCGTGGCTCCCGAGTCGGCGGCGCTTCGCGGCGAATCGGGTCAGCGGCACCTGACGGCTCCGCACTCGTGCGCCCCGGCTTCATGCGTGATCCGCCGCGGTGAGGTGACGCGGCGGACGGCCAGTCCCGTCGCCGGACCGGATGGTCCGGGCATCGATGCAAAAACGGGAGAATTCCATGTCCCCACCATATATCGTCGCGCCACTTTGCACGAGAGTCATTTGCAGCAGCGCGCGGTCGATTGCATCCCAGGGTCCGCGGTCGTATTCATGATCCTTCACCCGCTCCCAAGACCCGCAATGCCCGAGCCGGCGCGCACGATCCGCCACCACTTCACGGTCGACGTCGAGGAGTACTTCCAGGTCGCGGCTCTCACGTCGGCCGTCACACGCGCCAGTTGGGACGATCGGCCGAGTCGACTGGCGGTCGGCATGCGTGTACTGCTCGACACGCTCGCGGAACACGAGACGCGCGGGACTTTCTTCGTCCTCGGCTGGATCGCCGAGCGGCACCGCAGGCTCATGACCGAGCTCGTCGCGGCGGGCCACGAGATCGCTTCGCATGGATGGGGTCACGAACGCGTGACGATCCTTACCCCTGAAGCGTTTCGCGCGTCCGTCCGGGACTCGAGGCGCAAGCTGGAGGATCTGAGCGGCACCGGCGTGTACGGTTATCGCGCGCCGAGCTTCTCGATCGTGCGGGGAGGGGAGTGGGCGCTGGAGATCCTCGCCGAGGAAGGCTATCGCTACGACTCCAGCCTCTACCCGGTGCGGCGCCCGGGGTACGGGTTCGCGGGGGGGCGTCGCGACCCGCACCAGATCCAGACTCCTCGCGGCCCGCTCGACGAGCTTCCCCCGGCGACAGTGCGCTTCGCGAGCGCGGTGCTGCCTGCGGGGGGCGGCGCGTACCTTCGACTTTTCCCGTATCGGCTCGTCCGCTCGGCCTTTGCCGAGGCGGAGGAGCGGGGCGTGCCAGCGACCTTCTACATCCATCCGTGGGAGCTGGACCCGGAGCAGCCGCGGCTCGACGTGTCCATGCTGACGCGCATCAGGCATTACGGCGGATTGCGGCGCACCGAGCCGCGCATTCGGCAACTGCTTGCCGACTTCGCCTTCCAGCCGATCGCGGAGACACTCGGTCTGACGCGCGCCCTCGCCGCGCGATCATGAGCGGGGCGCGCGCTTCACATCGTGAAGCCAAGCGAGAGAGTCCGCCCTGAATACGCGAAACGCCAACGGCGGGTTGGCGTTTCGGAGGTGGAGGGGGAACCTGGTCCCTCCGCCAACGGGGCGGGAGAGCTACCACCCACCCCGGCGGAACAGCATGACCGGAACGGTGAGCGACATGATCAGCATGTCGTGACCCAGACTCTGGCGCTGCACGTATTCGAGATCGAGACGCACCTTGTTCTTCACGTCGCTCAGACACGAGTCGTACGACTGGTTGATCTGTGCCCAGCCGGTGATGCCAGGCTTCACGCGCTGGCGCTGGGCATAGCGCGGAATCTCGTGGCGCAGCTCCGCGAAGATCGTAGGCCGCTCCGGACGCGGCCCGACGATGTTCATGTCGCCCCGGATCACGTTCCAGAGCTGCGGCACTTCGTCCAGGCGGGTCCGGCGCAGGAACTTGCCGATCCTGGTGGTGCGCGGGTCGCTCTTCTGCGCCCAGACCGCCTTGCCATCGGCTTCGGCGTCCACGCGCATCGTGCGGAACTTCCACATCCGGAACGGCCGGCCGCCCAGGTCCTGTCCACGGCGATCGTAGGTGCTCTGCCGGTGAAAGCGGCGGTCGACACCGACGCGCACCTGCGAATAGAACACCGGGCCCGCCGACGTGAGGCGAACCGCGAGCGCGACGAGGGCGAGCACGGGGAGCATGAGCGCCAGCGCCAGCGCGGCGATCACGACGTTCGCCACGCGGCAGGCCAGCTCGGACCGTTCGGCGGGAAGGACCTCGTCGCCGACGAGCGCGAGCGGCGAGTCGGCGTTGGGCGTCGGGACGAGCCTGATCTCGACGTCAGCGTGCGCAGCGCTCGACCGAAACCCCAGCGTCTGGGCGAGAGCGGGCGACGCCTGAAAGTGTGGAAGTGCAGTTCCCATGATCTCGAGCCCCCGTCGGCTGTCGAGTAGTTCCGTGCGCCGGTGACGTCTGCGCACGCGCGGCCAATGCAGCGGCCGTGCTCAACGGGGCGACTCTCTGAGATCATTCTCAAGTCGTTGTGCAAAAAGTGTTTAGGCGCGTGCGTCACGATGCGGTCAGGATGCCGCGAGGCGCTTCTTGTTGCGGTCAGTCCACACCATTTCTGCGTGGCCGCAACAGCACGAGCTCACGCAGCGCGGGCAATACGCAACGCGGGCAATACGCAACGCGGCGAGCCTGACCCGTGGGTCCGACTCGCCGCCATCACCCGCGACACGTCGCGCGGGGTCGCGCACTCCCCGCTAGTTCACGCGCTTGACCTGCATTCCCGGCGCGTCGTCGTCGGCCTGGTAGCCGGGCACGTAGCTGTAGTAGGCGTATTCGCCATCGAGCTTGATGCCGTTGAGCACCGCGCCGACGATGTCCACGGGAAGGCGATCGAAGAGTCGCAGCTTCTCGGCTGCCATGCGGCGCGTCGTCTGGCCCACGCGCAGCACCACCAGCAGCCCCCCGGCGGCGGCAGCGATCGAGTACGCGTCGATGCCGGCTGCCAGCGGCGGCGTGTCGATGATGACCACGTCGTGGGTCGCGCGCAGCTCGGCGACGAGGTCCAGCAGCCGCGAGGAGGTCAACAGCTCCGGGCTCCGACGCTTCCGCGTGCCGCAGGCGATCATCGTCAACGACGACTGCGACGTCTGGTGCGCGACCTCCTCCAGCGACGCCGCACCGGCGAGATAGTCCGTCAGGCCGGGGTTGCTTTGCAGGCTGAAGATGTCGTGCAGCGACCCGCGTCTCGTGTCACCGTCCACGAGCGCCGTGCGCAGCCCGGCGTCCGCGAAGGAGAGCGCGAGGTTCGCCGCCACGAGCGACTTGCCCTCGCCTGGGGAGGGGCTCGAGATCGCGATCGACACGCTGCGGCCGTCGCTCGCGTGCATCACGCTCATGCGCAGGGAGCGGAACGACTCGACCAGCTGGAAGGTCTGTTCGGCGGAGTTCTGGTCCACGCCCGTCTTCGGAATGCGCGGCACGGTGCCGGCGATCGACAGCCCGAGATCGGTGCCGACCTGTTCGGGATAGCGCAGGCGGGCGTCCAGCCGGTCGAGCAGGATGGCCAGTCCCAGCGCCGCCCCCAGCCCGCCGACGATGGCCATGAAGAGAATGCGCGGCGCGGTATTGTTGGTCGGCGACAGCGGGGCGATCGCCGAGTCGAGCACGGACACGTCGGGGGTGGCGCTGGCCTCCGCCAGCTGCGCCTCCGAGTAGCGGTTCTGCAGGTTCGTGTAGAGGCCCGAATTGATGTCGCGCACCCGGCGCAACCGCTCCTCCTCGATCGTGCGCTGCGGAATCTGCTGCAGGTTCACGCTCGCGCCGGAGATTCGGAGGCTGTCGTCGGTCGCGCGGCTGCGCAGGCTGGCGAGCAGCTCGGCCGCGCGCTGCGGGATCTGCACGCGCCGCAGCGTGTTGACCTGTGCCGTCAGCTCCTTCACGATCGGATGCTCGTCAGTGTAGCCCGCTCGCGCCACCGCGAGATTGGACTCGGCGGTGTGATAGTCGGCCATCGCGCTGCGCAGCGCCTGTCCCGCCGGCGAGCCGGAGGCGACGCTGCGAATCTGCAGCAGCTCGTCGGCCGGGAGGCTGTCGCGCGAGTTCGCGATGAGGCGCTGCAGCACGCCGACGTCGTGCCTGATGTCGTCGTACTCGATCTTCTTCTCGAAGTAGGCCTTGATGACCGGATCGCGCGTCTCCTGCACGCCGGCGGCGATGGGGCCACCCTCCGACGGCTGCGTGATGGTGTTGACGCGGAAGCTGGACAGCAGCACTTCCGACGAATCAAGCGAGCGCTTCGCCGTCTGCAGCTGTCCTTCGAGCGTTTGTCCGAACTGCACGAGCTTGCGCTTCTTGAGCGTGGCCGCGACGGACACGAACTCGTTGACCCAGGTGTTGAGAATGCGGGCCGCGCGCTGGGGGTCCGAGTCCTCGAGCGTGAGCAGCAGGAAGTTGCTCTGCTGCTGCCGCTGGGTCTTCAGCCGCGACACGAGGCCGACGGCGACCTCGCGCGGCGTCACGACGGTGAACCGCACGGTGCGCGTGCCGGATCCGTCGAACGCGGTCGTGGGCAGCAGCCAGAAGAAGCCGGCCGCGCGGCCGACCGGATCGGACACCCCACCACTGTCGATGACGACGTCCGACGGTTCAGCGGCCAGCGTCCAGCGCTTCGCGGCGCGCTGGACCACGAGCTCGTACTGCCCTGGCAGAAACCGATCGGCGAGCGTGAACCCGGCGAACAGCTCCGCATCCTTCGCGTCGCTCGGGCGCAGGTAGAGCGAGAGCTTCCGCACGACGGCGTCCGAGATCGTGAAGCTCTTGAGGAGCTGGGTCCAGTCGTCCGACGTGAGCAGTCCGGTGGAGCGGATGGGACCAGTCCGATTCTCCATCGGACTTTCGGTGGCGATCATGATGCTGGCGCGCACCTCGTAGAGCGGCGTGACGAGCCGCGTCGCCACGATGCCCCCGCCCACCGCAAGGGCGACCACGGCCACGATCAGCCACTTGTATCGGCGCAGCGCCGCGACGGGCCGCTCCAGCGGAGAGGTCGCCAGTGCGGGAAGGGGCGGGCGCGGCTCGTACCAGCTCTGCAGCTGGCCGTCACCGGGCGACCCGGAGGGTCCCGTGGGAACGAGGCGGTCAGACATGCGGAATCGGCGCTCGGAGAGGCAGGATCAGGCGCACGGAGATCATCGCCGGACCAGCAGCGTGATCAAGAGGGCGGACAGGACGGGCAGGCCGAACTGGGCGACGGCCGGCCAGGCATTCCGGCGCGCGCCAACGACGACGTCGTCGCCGGTCGAGAGCCCCAGTGCCTCGAGCGTCATTCCGTCCCGAAAGGCGCTCTGCACCTCCGGGCCCGCCCAGAGCAGCTCCTCGCCGCGCTTCACAGTCACGTCGCTCAGATCGGTGGACTGGTCCTGGCCGGCGGTGCGGGTGATCAGGTCGCTCAGGGG
>DASSIC010000470.1:0-5108 GCA_035692325.1 Gemmatimonadaceae bacterium
GGCACCAGCTCCACCGTCTCGCTCACGTGCGTCATCGGCACGGCGTACGTCTCGTCGCCGATCCGCGCGAGCAGCGACCGCACGATCGCGAGGGTGAGCGGGAGCCGCATGGTGACCGTCGTTCCCTTGCCCGGCACCGAACGCATGTCCACGGAACCGCCAAGCGTGCGCACGCGATTGTAGACCGCATCGATTCCGACGCCGCGCCCCGAGAGATCGGTGACCGTCTCCGCCGTCGAGAACCCCGGCCGCGAGATGATGCGGAACAACTCCTCGTCCGAGAGCTCCGTACGGCCCGGCTCCACCAGCCCGCTCTCCTGCGCACGCCGCAGCACGCGCTCGCGATCGATCCCCTTGCCGTCGTCGGTCACGCGGATGGCGACTGCCGAGCGATCCCGCAGCGCGCTAAGCGTGAGCCGGCCGGCCGGTGGCTTGCCGTTCGCCTCGCGCACCGACGGCTTCTCGATGCCGTGGTCGATCGCGTTCCGCAGCAGGTGAACGATCGGATCACCCACCTCGTCCAGCATCGAGCGATCGAGCTCGACTTCCTTTCCCTCGATGACGAAGTTCACCTGCTTCTGCACCGAGTGCGCCGCATCGCGCACGAGACGCGGGAAACGGTCGAACACCTGCCACACGGGCACCATGCGGCTCGTCATGATCTCGTCCTGCAGGTCCGCCACCAGGCGTGACGTCTGCGCGACGGTCTCGGCGAGCGCGTTGTCGTTCATCGCAGCCGAAAGTTGCACGAGTCGGCCGCGGGTGATCACGAGCTCACCGATGAGATTCATCAGGTTGTCGAGTCGCCGCAGATCGATGCGGACGCTGCGCTGCTGCCGCACTCCGCTGCCGTTGGTCGGCGTGGAGGTGGCGAGCGCTTCACCAATCGTGGCGGGCTCCGGCTCAGCGGATGCCGGCGCGGGCGTGGCCGAATTGCTCGGCCCCTCGCCCACCAGCACCTCGACGACATCTCCCGCGCTGCGCAGCGCGGCGAGAACATCCGCTTCGGCGCGCTCCGTGACGAGCCGGAGGGCGAAGTCGTGCTCCATCTCGTCCGCCTGCATCGCCTCGGCGGTGGGCGCGGTGGCCACCACGGTGCCGAGGGCGCGCGCCGCCTGCACGACGAGAAAGGCCCGCACGCCCTTGAGCGGCGTGCCGTCGGCGAGCCGCACGCGCACGAGCAGCCCATCGCCCGGCGGCGCCGGCGCGGTCCAGCCATCCGCGATCGCCGCCGTCGCCTTGGACGTTCGCTTGCGCTTGCGCGACGGTGCCGCCGCTGCCGACTTGGCGTCGTCCCCCTGCGCGCGGAGCTGCGCCACCATCGGAGCCACATCCACGACGACGCCGGAGACGGCAGCTTCGATCGCGTTCTCGAGCAGATCGGCGGAGCGGAACAGGAGCTCCATCAACGCGTCGTCGATCGCGCGCACGCCGCGGCGCACACGATCGAGCAGCGTCTCGAGCTCGTGCGACAACGACGCGACGGCGGTGTACCCCATCGTCGCGCTCATCCCCTTCACGGTGTGGACGGCGCGAAAGATCGCGCCCACGGGCTCGTCGCCCCCCACCCCCTGCTCGAGCTCGAGCAGGGAATGGTTCATGGCGGACACGTGCTCGCGGCTCTCCGTGAGAAAGAGCTCGGCGTACTGGGCGCTATCCACGCGCGTCAGTCCACGGGGATGCCGACGCCGTCCACGTCACCCCAGCACGCGCTGAACGGCCTCGAGCACGCGGCTCGGCTGGAAGGGCTTCACGACGAAATCCTTCGCGCCCGCCTGGATCACCTCGACGACCAGCGCCTGCTGCCCCATGGCGCTGCACATCAGCACCTTCGCGTTGGGATCGAACTTGGTGATCTCGCGTACGGCGTCGATGCCGCCCATGTCCGGCATCACGATGTCCATCGTGACCAGGTCGGGCTTCAGCTGCTTGTACTTCTCGACCGCCTGGATGCCCGTCTCCGCCTCGCCGACGACCTCGAAGCCCGCCTGCTGGAGGATGTCGCCGACCATCGTGCGCATGAAGATCGCATCGTCGCAGATCAGAACCGTGTGACTCACTCGTGTGCCCCCTTAGAGCAGGACCTGCGTGACCAGCGTATGAATGTCGATGAGGACGACGACGCCGTCCCCGAGATGTCCGAGCCCCCGCACCAACCCACCCCGCGCGTCGCCGCTGCCGGAATCCACCGGCTCCTCGGCGATCGCCTGTACGTCCATCACTTCGTCCACCGCCACGCCGACCACGCGCGTTCCGTGCTCGGCGAGAATGATCGAGCCCCCCGCGTCCCGCACCTGCGGCCGCGAGCCATCCAGTCGCGCACCCAGATCGAGCACGGTCACGATCGTGCCGCGCAGATTGATCAACCCCTGGACGTACGGCGGCGCCCCAGGCAACCGCGTCGCCTTCCTGTAGGGGATGATCTCCCGCACGTCGTCGATGTCGCAACCGTACACACTCCCCGACACGCGGAACAGCAAAGTCCGCGCGGCGGCGAGCTGCTCAAGAATCGTCGTCTGCGTAGAAGCCAAAGTACTCCAGCGGGTCGCTGCCGGTGAACGACACATCAGGGCCCGCCGCACTGGCGAGCGCCGTCTTCAGATCCGGCGGTAGCGACGAGCGCAGCTCCACCGGCGCTCCCGTTGCAGGATGCCGGAACCGAAGCCACGCCGCATGGAGGAAATGACGCTTCGGCGGCATCGTGATCAGCCGCCGCCCGCCCCCGCCTCCGTAAGTATCGTCACCGACCACCGGATGCCCCACTGACGCGAGATGCACGCGGATCTGATGCGTCCGCCCGGTGTGCAGGTGCGCGCGCAGCAGGTCCACCGCGTCGAATCGGGCGAGCCGCACGAAGTCCGTTCGCGCCGCTCGTCCCGTATTGACGATTGCCATGCGCTTTCGGTCTCGCGGGTCCCGCGCGATCGGTTTGTCGACGGTCAGCCGGTCGCGGTCCAGGTGCCCCCAGGCGAGGGCGGCATACCGCCGGACGATCTCCCGGCGAGCCATCGCGGCGCCCAGCACCCGATGGGCGCGGTCGGTCTTGGCGACCAGCAGGAGCCCCGAGGTCTCCTTGTCGAGGCGGTGGACGATCCCCTCGCGCTCCTCGCCGCCGAGCTCGGAGAGCGGGCCGCCGCGCCCCTTCAGGGCGTTCACGAGCGTGCCGCTCCAGTTCCCCGGCGCCGGGTGCACGACCATCCCGGCGGGCTTGTCCACCACGAGCACGTCGTCGTCCTCGTACGCGATGACGAGATCGATGTTCTCGGCGACCACCGGACGCGCGATCGGGGGCGGGATCTCGACGACGATGCGCTCCCCCACGGTCGGATGATAGCTCGCGCGCTCGGCGCGGCCCTCCACTCGCACCTGGCCATTGGCGATCAGGGTGGCGGCGGCGGTGCGGGAGATGTCGAGCGACGCCGCAATGAAGAGATCGAGCCGCGACGAGGCGTCGGTGGCCACCAGCTCGTGCCGGCCCCCGCTGGCGCCGGCGCCGTTCACTCCCTGGGCCCCGGCACTCCGGTGGGCGCGTCGAGCGGGCGCCCCTTCTCGCGCTCCAGCGTCGCCTTCGCGGCGCTGGACTCGCGCTCCTCGCGCGACAGTGACCAGGCCAGCACGAGCGCTCCCACCGTCACGGCCGAGTCGGCGACGTTGAACGTCCAGAAGCGGACGTCGCCGAGGCCGATGTCGATGAAGTCCACGACGCCCTGCGGCGAGCGGAAGCGATCGATGAGATTCCCCGCCGCCCCGCCGAAGGCGAGTCCCAGCGCGAGCACGCGCAACCGATCACCCGCCCGCGATCCCGCGCCGGTCATGCGATACAGGCGCCACAGCACCACCAGGGCGATCACGGCGAAGCCGCCGAAGATGTAGCGCGAGTTCTGGCCGAGGGACATGCTGAACGCGGCGCCCGGATTGTATGCGAGCGTGAAGCGCACCACGTCACCGAACACACGATACGGGAGGTACCGGGCGAGGTAGTGCTCCGCGAGCAGCTTGGTCACGAGATCGGCGAGGATCACCGCCACGGCGGTGCTCCAGAACAGTCGCCCGGTGGGACGCTGGGGCGTTGTGGGCGCGCTCAGACGAGATCTCCCGAATCGCCCGGGCCGACGCCCGCCAGCGGCGCCGCCGTCCCGATGCCGGATCCCGACAATGCGCGGTCTTCCTGCCACAGCACCCACGCGAGCAGCACGGCGCCGATGCTCACCGCCATGTCGGCGACGTTGAAGGTCGGCCACCGTGAATCGCCGAACCCGACGTCGATGAAATCCACGACGCCGAGATCCGACCGCAGCCGGTCGAACAGGTTGCCCACCGCGCCGGCGCAGACGAGTGCCAGCGCGAGCACGCGCGGGCTGTCGCCGGCGCGGGTCGCGACGTAGAGGCGCCCGAGGATCACGAGCGCCACGATCGTGAGCGCGGTGAAGATCCAGCGCGACTGCGGACCGACGTGCAGTCCGAACGCCGCACCCGGATTGTAGACCAGGGTGAAGCGCACGAGGTCGCCCAGCAGCTCGTGCGGTACCCGCTGCGGCACCAACGCCCGCTCGGCGATCGCCTTCGTCAGCACGTCGAACAGTGCGACGACGGCGAGCACCGGCCAGAAGCGAAGCGCGTTACTTCGACTTTGCATCTTCCTCGCGCTGCTTGCATTCGATGCAGAAGCGCGCGTGTGGCAGCGCGTCGAGCCGCTCGAAGGCGATGTCCTTCCCGCAGTTGTGACACTTGCCGAACGTTTCCGGCGAGCGATAGAGACGACGCAGCGCCTCGTCGATGTGCCAGAGGAATCGCCCCTCCTGGCTCGCGAACAGGAACGCCTTCTCGCGCTCCATCGCATCGGTCCCCTGATCGGCCATGTGGAACGAATAGCTGCTCAGATCGCCGTCCGATTCCTGCGACGTCGCACCGAACGCCTCGTCGTAGTGCCCCAGCTCCTTCAGCACGCGCTTGCGCTCTTCGAGCAACCGCTTCTCGAAGTGCTGGAGCTGCTTCTTCGGCATCGGCTTCGCCTTGCCGTTGTTCTTCGCGGTCGCGCTCTCTGACGTGGCCATGCTACTCGTCCTTGGTTAGGGCGAGGTCGGCGCGGATCCCGTCGAGATCCACGG
>DASSIC010000471.1:0-4953 GCA_035692325.1 Gemmatimonadaceae bacterium
CGACGACAGCGAGATGCAGCGCGGCGGACAGCGCGATCGGCGCGCGGAGCGATGGCGCGCCGCGCGATGCCGCCGTGCTCACGGCGTCGTCTCGGGATCGGTGACGAGGCCGACGTCGCCGACGCCCGCGGCGCGCATGACCGCGAGCACGCGGGTCACGACGCCATAGGGCACGCCCGCGTCGCCACGCAGGTACACGCCATCGCGGGCCCGCTTGCTCGCGAGCGTGCGGAACGACGCGCGGAACTCGTTGTACGTCATCTTCGTCTCGTCCACGTTGATCGCGCCGGCGCGATCGACGCTCACGACCAGCCCGCTCTTCGGCTGCTCCAACGGCTTGGCGTCCGCCTTCGGCAGGGCGACGTCCACCCCGCCCTGCATCATCGGGGCGGTGATCATGAAGATCACGAGCAGCAGCAGGATCACGTCGATCAGGCTGACGACGTTGATCTCCGCGTTCATCGGCAGCTCGCGACGCCGGTGCCTCGCCATCCTAGATGCGCCCCTCGCGCACGAGCATCGCGATCACCGTCGTGCCGAACCCCTCGAGCAGGTTGTCGAGGCGGTTCAGACGGTTGGCGAGAATGTTGTAGCCGAAGGTCGCCGGGATCGCGACGCTCAGCGCCGCCGCCGTGGCGACGAGCGCCTCCGCCACACCCGGTGCGACGGCGGAAAGATTGCCGGATCCGGTCGTCGCGATGCCCACGAAGGCGCTGATGATGCCGAGCACGGTGCCGAGCAGCCCGATGAGGGGACTGGCCGACCCGATCGTCGCGAGCCAGGGGAGAAAGCGGCCGAGTCGATCGCGCTCGGCGAGCGATTCCGCGTCGAGCACGAGCCGCAGCGTCTCGACTCGCGAGGCGGCCGCCGTGGGCGAGAGCTGGACGATGGCGTCGCTACCGCCGTAATCGGAGCGCCCGGTCGAGGCGCCGATGAACTGGAGCGAACGCACCAGGAGCCGGTGCGACGCGCTCGGCGACGCGTGCTTCACCGCGACGCCCACCGAATCGTATCCGCCGGCGCGCTCCACCTCACGCGCGAATTCGGTGGACGCCCGCAGCGCGCGCGAGAGCTCGCGCCCGACGCCGAGCATGATGGCCCAGCTCACGAGGGAGAGCACGATGAGGATCACGAGCACCACCTGTGTGGCCGTGCTCGCGTGCAGGATGAGGTCCTTCGCCGACGTCGGCACCGCGCCGGCGGCCTGGAGCAGGAGGGTCATGCCGTTCGTCAGGAAGTGCTGGTGAGTGTCGAGCGCGCAGCATGCTGCGCAGCGAAGGCGGCGTAGCTCCGGGCCAGCCCCTCCTCGAGCGACATCGCGGGCCGCCAGTCGAGCAGACGCGCCGCCTTGGCGGGATCCACGTAGGAGTCCTGCTGCTCGCCGGGGCGCTTGGGCGCGAAGTCGATGTCGGGGGTCCGTCCCGCCGCCGCGCTCAGGATCTCGGCGAGCCGCAGCACCGGCGTGCCGATGCCCGTGCCGACGTTGAAGGCGCGCGAGTCCAGCAGCCCTTGTGGCGGCAGGGGTCGCGTCGCCGCACGGAAGGTCGCGTCGGCGACGTCGGTCACGTACACGTAGTCGCGGGTCTGCTGTCCATCCCCGAACACCGTCAGCGGGCGGCCCTCCAGCAGGTGGCCACAGAAGATGGCCACGACGCCGGCCTCGCCATGCGGATCCTGCCGCGGTCCGTACACGTTGCCATAGCGCAGGGCGACGGCGTCCAGCCCGTGCACGCGCGCGTAGTACGCGAGGTAGAGCTCGACCGACAGCTTGGCGATGCCGTACGGCGACGACGGGTCCTTGGCGAATGTCTCGGCATTGGGGGGGACAGTATGGTCGCCGTACAGCGCCCCGCCTGTGCTGGAGAACACAAATCGCGTCGCAGGCGAATGATGCCGCACCGCCTCGAGCAGCCCGAGCGAACCGATGATGTTCGTGCCGGCGTCGAAGACGGGATCGGCTACGCTCTTCCGGACGTCCATCTGCGCCGCGAGATGCAGCAGCACGTTCGGCCGAAGCGACGCGACGAGCGCGGCAGCGGCTGGATCCCGGATGTCGATCTCGTGGAAGACGACGCCGGAGGCGAGGTTCTCGCGCTTCCCGGTGGCGAGATTGTCCACGACGTGGACGGTGTATCCCTCGGCGAGAAATCGGTCCGCCACATGGGAGCCGATGAAGCCGGCTCCCCCGGTCACGAGGACGGTGCGGGTCACCGCTCGTCCCCGGTCGGCGCCGCCGGTGGCGCTGCGTCCGGGTCGACGGGTGCTGCGGCTCGTTCGTCGAGCGCGAAGAGGTAGCGCGCGGCATCCACGACCCCGAGCCCGCGACCATTGGCCGCGGCCGCGCGCAGCCGGACCGACGGTTCGTGCAGGAACTTGTTCATGAGCGCCTGGGAAAAGTGTTCGACCGCGGCCCGCTGCTCCGGCGTGAGATCGCTCATGCGGCGAAGCGCGGTCGACAGCTCGCGCTCGCGAACGCGATTCATCTCTTCACGGAATTGCGTCAGCACCGGCACTGCGGCGAGCCCCGCCACCCACTGCCAGAACTTCTCCACTTCGTCCGTCACGACCGCCTCGGCGGCGGGGAGCACGCTCTGACGACGCGCGAGGTTCGCGCTCACCACCGCGTGCAGGTCGTCCATGTCGTACAGGAAGACGTTGTCCAGCGTCGCCACCGCCGGATCGACGTCCCGCGGCATCGCGATGTCGAGGATGCAGAGCGGGCGGTCCCCTCGCTTCTCGACCGCGGCGCGCACACGCTCGGCGCTCACGACGGGATGCGGCGAGGACGTCGAGCAGAGCAGCAGGTCCACGTCGGCGAGTGCCTCCCAGGCGGCGTCGTAGTGCACCGCCGTCGCGCCGTACTGCGCCGCCAGCTCCGTCGCCCGCTCGAAGGTGCGGTTGGCCACGATCGCCGCGCGCACCCCCTCCTGCTGCAGCGACGCAAGCGCCAGCTCCGCCATCTCGCCCGCCCCGAGCACCATCGCGCGCCGCCCGACGAGCCCCCCGAAGATCTTCTTGGAGAGCTGCACCGCCGCCGAGCTCACGCTCAGTGCGCCGTGGCCCAGGGTGGTCTCGCTGCGCACGCGACCGGCGGTCAGCAGCGCACTCTGGAAGAGGCGATTGAGCACCGTGCCAGCCGCGGCGCGGCTCACCTCCCATGCGTCGCGCACCTGGCCATGGATCTGCGCCTCCCCCACGACGAGCGAGTCCATGCCCGAGGCGACGCGGAACAGATGCGCGGCGGCGTCCCGATCACGTCGCACGTAGCCGTAGCGGCTGGCATCGGCACCCAGGCGCTCGGACAACATTGCCCAGCCGTCGGCCACCGCGTCCGCCGCCCCTTCCACGACATAGAGCTCGGTGCGGTTGCACGTGGACAGCAGCACGCCTTCGTTCGCACCGGCGCGCGCTCGCAGGCGCTCCAGCGCGGGCAGCACCTCGACGCTCCGGAAGGCGAGCTTCTCGCGCACGTCGAGGGGCGCGCCATGATGGCTCACGCCGAGGACGATCACCGCCATGCGTCCACCCGCTCGCCGATCATGCCGTTCTCCACCCGCTCGCAGAAATCGGCGTCGATGACCTCGGCCGCGCGCGCGCGCCACTCGGCCCCTGCTCCGCGGTCGAGCAGCGTTCGGCGCAGCGAGGACAGCGCTTCGAGCGCGCGCGCGTAGCGCGCATCGAAGCGGCGTGCGATCACGTCGCGAATGCGTGCGGCCGCACCGGGCACCCCGCCGGCGCTGACGCCGAATACCAGCGCGCCGCTGCGGTGCGTCGCCATCGTGGCGAAGCTGCCATCCGCGGGGGCATCGGCGACGTTCACGAGTCGCGCCGCGGCATGGGCATCGGCGGTGACGGCCGCATTGACGTCACGGTCGTCCGTCGCCGCGACCACGAGATGCGCGTCACCGATGTCGCCCCGCTCGTATCGACGCTCGATGAGCACCACGCGGCCGGCGCCCGCCAGCGCGCGCAGCGCATCGCTCACCTGCGGCGTGACCACGCGCACTCGCGCGCCCGCGTCGAGCAACACCGCCGCCTTCCGCGAGGCAACGGTGCCACCGCCCACGACCAGCACGTCGATGGCCGATCCTTCGACGAGAATCGGAAAGCCGCTCACAGGAAGCGCCCTCCCCCGTTCGACTCGGCGAACCGGAACGCGACATACAGCACCACGACCGCCGCGAACGAGACGCTGGAATAGATCGCGGCGCGCCGCGCCTGCCAACCGCCGACCACGCGCCCGAGCGCGATGCCCGAGACGGCGAGCCACGCGCCCATCGCCCAGACGACCTTGAGGACGCTGATCTCGCGGTAGGCGAACGAGTACGTCACCGCCAGCACGACGCCGAGCGTCAGCCCGAGCCAGCCCGCGATCGCGGCGACGTGGTTCACGCGATCCAGGGTCGCGAGCGGCGGGAAGAAGCGGTAGATGGCCCCGAAGCGGCGCGACTTGAGCTCGCGACGTTCGACGAGATACATGCAGCCGGCTGCCGCGGCCGTAGCGAAGGCGGCGATGCCGAGAAAGCTCAGCGCGATGTGCGCGACGAGCCAGGCGCCGCGCGCACCGACGGGCTCCGTCCCGGGAATGAACCCGATGAGGTTCGCGCAGGTCGTGGGCACGGCGGCGAGGGGCGCGGCCACGAGCGTCAGGCTCACGTCGCGCGCAACGACCTCGACGATCAGCAGCGTCGCGGCCAGCACGAGCCCGGCGAACGACAACGAAGGGCCGAGGCCGGTGAGCGGCAGCTGACCGACGCGATGCGCGTAATCCAGCAGCCCGAGCAGGTGCGCGAGCACCCCCGCGCCCAGCAACGCGGTGACACCACGCACCGGCGCCCCCACCGGACGCGCAAACGGCGTCGCGGCGAGGGCCGCGGCGCCGATGTAGCAGGTAATGGCGACGAAGTGGGCGATCGCGGTCATGTCGATCGCCTAATCTAATGCGCGGACAGG
>DASSIC010000472.1:0-5420 GCA_035692325.1 Gemmatimonadaceae bacterium
TGCGTGATCGTCGACTTCACGTCCATCACGAAGCTGAACTGCCGCGCCGTGCCGTTCGGCAGCGGATCGGTGTACTTCGACGTCTCGTCGCGCGACATGTTCGGCTGATCGATCACCTTGATGCGCCGCAGCCACTTGACGCAGGTGTTCGCCTCCCAGCCGGGAAGGAACAGCCGCGCCGGGTATCCGTTCGCCGGACGCAGCGGCTCGCCGTTGAACGCATACACGATCATCGCGTCGTCCAGCGCCTTCGCCAGCGGGATGCTGCGCGAGAGCCGCGCGGCGTCGCCCCCCTCCGCGAGGAGCCACTGCCCCGGTTCGCGCACTCCGACCTCGCGCAGGAGCAGCGACAGCGGCACGCCCGTCCATTCGCCATTGCTGGTGAGGCCGTCGATCGTCTGCGGCGTGAGCTCGGGCTTGGGGTCGCGATAGCCGGCGCGCCCGTTGCCGGAGCATTCCAGGAAGTGCACGCGCGAGACGCTCGGAAAGCGGCGCAGGTCGTCGAGCGAAAACGACATCGGCCGGTCGACCAGGCCGTGCATGAGCAGCTTGTAGCGCGCCGGATCGATCATCGCCACGCCGGCGTGATGCCGCTCGAACACCAGATCGCCTGGCGTGATCGTCCCCGTCATCTGGTGGATCGGCGAGAAGGACGATCCCGTGATCACCCCCAGCGGCGTGCGCGCCGGCGTCTCGAATGGCGAGCGCACGCTGACCGGCGTGGTGGGCCCGCCTGGTGCCGCCGTCGGATCCGCCGGCACGACCGGCATCGTCGGCGCTGGCGCCACCGTCTGCGCCGACGCGAGTGGCAGCCCATCCAGCACGATGCTTCCCGCACCGATCACGGCCCCGGTGAGCAGCGCGCGTCGGGTGATGGCGGGACCCGACGAATCGGACGACTCGCTCATGGTGTGTTCCTTCCCGAGAGACGCTGGGCGATTGGCGCAGGTCGTGGAACGACCGCGCTCCGCGGATTGGCGCGCGCCAGCAGCGGCGGTGGTTCGAACGCCACGTGACCCTGCGTGGCATACGGCACGTCGGCGGGTGTGCCGCCCGCCGGCCAGTCCTGCTCCTTCCCCGGCGAGTCGATGCGCGGCTGCGACGTGACATACGCGGCGACGTCCGCCGCCTCCTGCGTCGTCAGCGTCTTGCCCTGCATGTACGGCATGTTGTTCCAGATGAACGACGCCGCCTTCCCCTTGCGCGCCATCGACGCCCCGACGCTGAACGACTTCGCCCCCCACAGCGGCGGCACCCCCGGCGGGATTGCCGGGTTGCCCTGGCCGTCGAGGCCGTGGCAGGCGGCGCACTTCGCGGTGAACACGGTGGCACCGCGGGTGCGGTCGCCCGCCACCTTTGCATCGAACGCGTGGAGCCCCTCGGCCCCGACGAGCTTCTTCCCCTCCCCGACCGGAACGCCCGACGACAGCCAGGCGATGTACGCCAGAATGTCTCCCATCTCGCGACTATCGGTCGGCAGCCGATTCCCCGCGAGGCTGCGCGTGAAGCAGTAGTTCACCCGATCGGCGAGGCCGATCACCGCCCCGGTGCGATCCATGTACTTCGGAAAGCGGGCCTGCGCCCCGGCGAGCGGCGCCGCGTCCAGGTTACGGCCCGCCTGCAGGTGGCAGTTGGTGCACGAAAGCCGTCCGGGCGCGTACGCCGGAAGACTGTCCGGCGTGTGCATGATGAGCGCGAGGCCGCGACGGATCGATGCGCCGAGTGAGTCGGCCGGGATCTCGGACTCGGGGGGCGGCTGCCACGATGCGGCGTCGAAGTGGCCCGTCGCAGGGGGACGCGCGATCCCCGCTTGCGCCACCGCGGCGGAATCGCGTCCGGCGTCGCTCGCCGGGCGGCACGCCGCCATGGCGCTCAGCGTGAGCGCCGCACAACATGGGACCAGCACGCGGGTGAGCATCGGCCGAACCTCCAGTCGTGCGCGCCGCCCGGTGGCGGCGCGTGAGCCAAGGTGGGCCCAACATAGCGCGCCGCGCGCCGGAACGGATGTCCGACAATGGAGGACCGATTGTCAGGCGGCGGGGGACAGTGGCCGCGTGCGCCGCGCTCTACCTTTGTCCGTGGCGGCCGCGCCGTCACGCTCCGCAGTCCGGCCGATCCACGCACCGGAGGAAACGCTCCCATGACCAACGCCTCGATCACCACCCCCATTCCGGCGCAGCGAACCGCCGTGCGCCTGCCGCCATGGGCCTCACTCGGCATCCTGTTCGGGCTCGTGAGCATCGCCGCCATCGCGCTCTACGGGCCGATCGGCGTGTCCGGAACGTATCCCCGCTTCATCGGCGCGCTGCTGCGCCGCGTCGCGCCGGGATACGCGGCGGCCAACCCCTATCTCGTGAAGATGGGCAGCCTCGTGACGCCCGAGACCATGCTCGTCGTCGGCCTGCTGATCGGTGGATTCCTCGCCGCGCGGCTCGGCAGACGCGGGCACGCGCCCGCCATCGAGCCGGTGCACGCGCGGGAGACGACGGCGCGACGCCGCTACGTCGACGCCTTCCTCGGCGGCGTCCTCATCATCTTCGGCGCGCGCCTCGCCGGTGGCTGCACGAGCGGCCACATCATTTCCGGCGTGACGCAGCTCGCCATCAGTGGCATGCTGTTCACCGCAGCCGTCTTCGGCGCCGGCATGCTCACCGCGCGCGTGATCAAGGGAGGGTACTGAGATGCCACTCGTCTACGCACTGCTCGTCGGCATCGCCATGGGTGCGCTCATCCAGCGCGCCGGCGCGTCGAGCCCGCGGATGATTCTCGCCAGCCTTCGCCTGGAGAACCTGTCCATCATCAAGTTCATGGCGACGACGATCGCCGTCGGCGCGGTGGGCGTGTACCTGCTGAGCTACTGGATGCCGATGCACCTGGACATCAAGCCGACGTACGTCGTCGGCGTGCTGGTCGGCGGACTGATCTTCGGCACCGGCTTCGCCGTCGGCGGATACTGCCCCGGCACCTGCGTCGTCGGCATGGGTGAAGGCCGTCGTGACGCCTTCGCGGCGCTCCTCGGCGGCGTGACCGGCGCACTCGTCTTCACGCTCGTGTACACGTTGATCCAGGGGTCGCTGATCAAGCCGCTCGACTACGGCAAGATCACCCTGGCCAGCGTGCTGCACCTGCCGCCGCTGCTGGTTGCCGCGCTTCTCGCGGCTGTGCTGCTCACCGCGGCGATGCTGTTGCCGACGGAACGGCGCATCGGTCATCGCCCGCTGCGCGGATGACGGGTGCGCCGCGCCCGTCGCCGATTGCCTGACGGCCATCGCGCGGCGGATTGCCGATCATCCCGGCAATCGCCGCGCGATGGGTTCCAGCGTGGCGGGTGACGCTGGACTTCATGGAGGGGACGATGACACAGACGACTCGCAAGAACGGTGGCACGCAGGCGGTGCGGGAGTCCGTCGAGCAGGTGTGGCTCGCGGGCCTCGGCGCGCTGGCGCTCACCGAGGAAGAGGGGAGTAAGTTCTTCCGCGCCCTGGTGAAGAAGGGTGAGGGGATCGAGAAGCGGTCGCGCGCGCGGCTGAACGACACGATCGAGGCCGCCCGCAGCGTGCCCTCCAACACCCTGTCGAAGCTCGAGCGGCAGGTCGACACGACGCTGGAGAACGTCATGCACCGCCTCGGCGTCCCGACCCGGCGCGAGATCAGCAGCCTGTCGCGTCGCATCGAGGGGCTCGCCCAGTCGATGGAGAGGACACCGCGTCCTCGCCGCGCGTCGACGGCGTCACGGTCCCGCAAGCTGGCGGAACCCGAGAGCACGACGAGCGCGCTCCACTGATCGTCGGATGGCGCGCAGCATGGCACGGGGCGGGGTCGGACTGGCGCTGGCGGGTGGGGGACCCGGCGGCGCGGTATACGAGATCGGCGCGCTGTTCGCGCTCGATGAAGCGCTCGACGGTCTCGACCTCGCTCGCCTCCCCTGCTACGTCGGTGTGAGTGCGGGGGCGCTGCTCGCGGCCTGCCTGGCCAACGGGATGTCGCCGGAGCTCCTCGCCCGCGTGCTCGATCAGCCCGTGGAAGGCGAGGAGCCGTTCGATCCCGCCATCTTCTTCGCGCCCAACTACCGCGAGTTCGCGCGGCGCGGCCTCGCGCTGCCGGCGCTGTTCGCCCAGATGATCTGGTCGCTGACACGGCGGCGCAGCGATCGCACGGTGCTCGCCTCGGTTGGGCGCCTCAGCCGTGCCCTCCCCACCGGCCTGTTCGACAACGAGCCGATCCGCCGCTACCTCGAGCGCGTGCTCGCGCGGCCCGGCCGCACCGACGACTTCCGGAAGCTGCGCGCCGAGCTCGTGATCGTGGCCACCGACCTCGCGTCGGGCCGCCCCATCCGGTTCGGGGCACCCGGGCGCTCACAGGTCCCCATCTCGCGCGCCGTGCAGGCGAGCACCGCCATGCCCGGTCTGTATCCCCCGGTGGAGATCGACGGACGCACCTGCGTCGATGGCGTGCTGCTCAAGACGGTGCACGCCTCCGTCGCGCTCGACTTCGGCGTCGAGCTGCTGCTGTGCGTCAATCCGATCGTGCCCGTCGATACCACCACGGGCGAGGAGGACGGGACTCTCGCGCCGAACGCGCTGCTCGCCGGCGGTCTGCCGATGGTGCTGTCGCAGACCTTCCGGACGCTCGTGCACTCGCGGTTGGAGATCGGGCTCGCCGGCTACGTGGAGCGCTATCCGGACGCGACGGTGGTTGTCTTCGAGCCTCCGCCCGACGAGTACGAGATGTTCTTCTCCAACATCCTCACGCTGAGCGACCGGCATCGCGTGTGCGAGCTGGCGTATGCCGTCACCCGCGACGAGCTGCGACGCCGCGCCGACGAGCTCGAGCCGCTGCTGGCGAGACAGGGCGTGCGGCTGCGGCGCGACCTCCTGGACGATCGCACGCGAACCCTGTGGGGCACGCTCGCCCGGCGCGGCGCACCGGCCACGGATCTCGCGCGCGCTGCGCAACTGAATGCGCACCGTCGGTCACGCAAGCGGGCGCGGGGCAAGGCGAGCTAGCGCCGATCCTCGCGCGGCGGGAGTGGTCGCTCCGACAGCCGCCAGACGAATCGTCCTTCCTTCATCGATCGCTCGGCACGCGTCGTCCCCCTGTGACCGTACGGCGGACGACGCAGCATGCGCGCGAGCGAAAGGAGCGGCCAGCCGAAGGGAACGTAGAAGGCCGCGAGATCGAGGTCGCGCACCAGCGCATGCAGCCGGTTGCGCGCCGGCGGACGCGCACGGTCGCGCTCGTGCCGGATGAACGACAGCGGCCATCCCGTCGGGAGCGCGCGCCAGCGTCCGTGGGTGGCGTGCCGGAAGGCGCGCCAGAGCCCGGGAAAGTCGTAGCGGCGATTCCCGAACCGCGCCACGCTCTCGTTCAACTCGCGCTGCATGCGCTCCCGGACGATCTCCGCCGCCTGCCGCATCGTC
>DASSIC010000473.1:0-4433 GCA_035692325.1 Gemmatimonadaceae bacterium
CCGAGGTTCCCCATCATGTCGGGCAGCGCGACGTTGACGATCGAGGAGTCGATCACCTGCATCAGCGCCGCGAGCACGACGGCCACCGCGATCAGATACTTGTGCTCGGCTCCGCGCCGCGGTTCGGCGGGCGCTGCGGTCGGCACCGGCGCGACGTCGCGCTCGACGGCGCTCGCGCTGGCTGCGCTCATCGAGTGGGAAGGAGGGGAGACATCGCTTGACTGGATCGGCGCACCGTCCTAACATACTCGCGAGTATGTAAGAGGACAAGCGGCTCGGACAGCCTACCGGAGAGGGCATGGGCGCCATCAAAGTGCCGCGGTTGGAGCGTCGACCGGAGGCGCGGCCGCAGGAGCTGCTCGAGGCGGCGCTGCACGTTTTCGCCGAGCAGGGCTATCGCACCGCGCGGCTCGACGACGTGGCTGTCGCGGCCGGCGTGACCAAGGGCGCCATCTACCATTACTTCGACACCAAGGAAGCGCTCCTCCTCGGCGTCATCGAGCACTACCAGGCGCTCGCGTTCGGCCGCGCCGAGGACGCCCTGCGCGACGAGAGCGCTCCCGCGGCGACGCGCATCCGGCTGATGATGCGCAAGGTGTTCTCGGAGCGTGAGACCGGATCGGGCGATCGGCTCCTCGCCCTGCTGATTCGTGGCGTGGCGCACGAAGTGCCGCACGTGCACGACCGCTGGCTGCGCAACGGTCCGGCGCGTCTGTGGACGCTGCTCGGCCGGCTCGTCGAGGAAGGCAAGCAGCGCGGCGAGTTCCGACGCGATGCCGACGGTGAAGTCGCGGCACGGGTGCTCGTGTCGGGACTGATGCTGCAGCTCATGTGGCAGCAGCACGCCGATGCCGTGCCCGCGTTGGCGATCGACTACGAACGGCTGATCGACTCCAGCATCGAGCTCTTCCTGGCGAGCCTGACATGATGATCCCGCGCGCAGTGCTGCTCACCGCCGTATCACTTGGGTCGCTGATGAGCTGCGCGTCGGCCGGTACCGAGCCGAGTGGGCTCGCTACGCGGACGTACCGCATGGGCTTCTCGCCGCTGCCGCCGCGATTGACGACGCCGGAGGTGCTGCGAACGATCGATTCCGTCAGCCGCCATGCCGACGCCGCGTTGATGTCGGTGGAGATTCCGTGGGTGGCGCTGCTCGCGGATACCAGTGCGGCTCTGCTCGTGAGGCGTGATCAGCTTCCGGTGGCGCAGCTGTTCCAGCAGCGCGGCATGCCCGTCACGGCGACACTCGACGTGACGAACGGACTCGATCGCGCCGCGGAATCGGACGCGCTCGTGAAGTACGGCCGCTCGATCACGGATCCCGTCGTGCAAGGCGCGTATCGCGAATACGCGGTGGCATTCGACAGCATCGTGCGTCCGCGGTATCTCGCGCTGGCGATGGAGACGAATCTCATTCGCAGCGCGGCACCCGCGCCCGTCTATGCGGCAGTCGTCGCGATGACGAACGCCGCCGCGGCGCAGATGCGCGCCGCCGGCTCGACGACGCCGCTGATGGTGAGCGTGCAGGTGGAGACGGCATGGGGACGGTTCGGTGGCGGCGGCTTCGCCGGCATCCAGCGCGACCGCACCGACTTTCCCTTCATCCAGGCGATCGGCCTTTCGTCGTACCCGTACCTCGGCGGCTTCGCCGCGCCCGAGGACATTCCCATCGACTACTACTCGCGGCTCGTGGCCGACGCGCCGCTTCCGATGATGGTGGTGGAAGGGGGGTGGACGTCAGGTGCGGTGGGCAACGTGACCTCGTCGCCCAGCCTGCAGGCGCGCTACATCCGTCGCCAGGCTCAGCTCGCCGACGCCGCTCGGCTGCTCGGGATCTTCCAGATCACCTTCACCGACATCGATCTGACGTCGTTCACGGTGCCCGCGGGGTCGATCCTGCCGCTGTTCGCGCAGCTCGGTGTGGTGGACATCGCCTACCGGCCGAAGCCGGCGCTCGCCGTTTGGGATTCGGTTCGCGCGACGCCGCTGGTGCCCTGAGGCATCGGTAGACCGCCTCTCGAAGGACCAACGGCTGCTCATCGCGGAATCGCGCGGATCATCCGCGGATCTCCGCGGATCTTGTCCGCGTTGATCCGCGATCAAAGCTCCTTTCCGGCGACATGGAGCGGGCGCGCCAGCTTCCCTCTTGCGCAATACGGACGTGCGAGCAATACTGAACCATATGGTTCAGCTTTCCGAACGACTCGACTCCGCCTTTGCCGCCCTCGGCGACCCCACCCGCCGCCGAGTGCTCGAGCGGCTTGGACGAGGCGAGGCCTCGATCAGCGACCTCGCCGGCGCCTTCGACATGACCCTCACCGGCATGAAGAAGCACGTCCAGGTGCTCGAGCATGCGGGGCTCGTGACGACGGAGAAGATCGGACGCGTGCGGTTCTGCCGCCCGGGTCCGCGTCGCCTTCGGGAAGAGACCGAGTGGATCGCGAAGTACCAGTCCATGCTGGAGGCCCGTTACGACCGTCTCGGGGAGTTCCTCGAGCGCACCAGAGGAGAGTGACCATGACCGCCGCCGCCATCTCCACCAACCGCGCCACGCTCACCACCCCTTCCGACCGCGAGATCCGCGTCGAGCGGATCTTCAACGCCCCGCGCGACCGCGTCTGGAAGGCGATGAACGATCCCGCCCTCATCGCCCAGTGGTGGGGACGCGGCAACAAGGTCGTCGTCGAGCAGCACGACCCCGTGCGCGGCGGGCGCTGGCGCTACGTCGAGCACTCCGACCACGGCGTGCATGGCTTCGAAGGGCG
Organism: Gemmatimonadaceae bacterium; assembly: GCA_035692325.1. Lineage (GTDB taxonomy): Bacteria > Gemmatimonadota > Gemmatimonadetes > Gemmatimonadales > Gemmatimonadaceae > AG11. Next base: position 2,766 of record DASSIC010000473.1, read on the forward strand.
ATATCGCGAGGTCGTGCCGCCGGAGCGCGTGGTGCGCACCTTCGAGTGGGACGGCATGCCGGGCCACGTCATCGTCGAGACGGCGACGCTGGAAGATCTCGGCGACGGCCGGACGAAGCTCGTCAGCATCTCGCTCTTCCACACCACGATCGAGCGCGACGGCATGATGGGCGCCGGGATGGAGGGCGGCATGAACGAGAGCTACGCCGCGCTGGATCAGGTGCTGGCTTCGATGACCTGATGGTGCTATCTCAGGCGGTCGCATTTCCTCTACCCCGCCGCCTGTGCACGCATCGCGTCCCCTCGTCGCTTCTCGTTCAGCGTTCGCCGTTGCCCTGCTGCTCGCCGGCGCTACTCCGCGCGCCGGCGCGCAGCACAGCGTGGACTGGCCGGTCTACGGCGGCAGCGACGATCACACGCACTACACCACCCTGGGCCAGATCACGCCGGCCAACGTCAAGCGGCTGAAGGTGGCGTGGACGTATGCCACGCACGACGAGTTCGCCGGCTCGGAGATGCAGACCAATCCGGTCGTCGTGGACGGCGTGTTGTATGGCACCACACCGAAGCTTCGCGTCTTCGCGCTCGACGCCGCAACGGGCAAGGAGTTGTGGAGCTTCGACCCGAATGCCGGCGCGCCGCCCACCTCGCGCATCCGGCACCGCGGCGTGGTCGTCACCGGCGATCGCGTACTGGTCAACTACCGCAACCGCCTCTACGCGCTCGACAGACGCACCGGCCGGCCGATCCGCACCTTCGGCGACACCGGGTGGGTGGACCTCCGTGCGGGCCTTGGCCGCCCCGTCGAAGGACTGTCGGTGAGCGCGAGCAGCCCCGGCGTCGTGTTCGACGGGCTGCTCATCATGGGCAGCACGGTGCCTGAAGCCCTGCCAAGTGCGCCGGGGGACATCCGTGCCTTCGATGTCCAGACAGGCGCGCTGCAGTGGAGCTTCCACACGATTCCCCATCCCGGCGAGCCTGGCTACGAGACCTGGCCACCGGACGCCTGGAAGATCGCCGGCGGCGCGAACGCGTGGTCGGGCGTCACGCTCGACGCGAAACGCGCGATGGTGTTCGTCGCGACCGGCTCCGCATCGTACGACTTCTACGGCGGCAATCGCGTCGGCGACAACCTGTACGCCAACAGCGTGATTGCGCTCGACGCGCGCACCGGCCGACACATCTGGCACTACCAGGTGCTGAAGCACGATCTCTGGGATCGCGATCTTCCGGCTGCGCCGGCGCTCGTCACCGTCACGCACGGGGGAAAGCGGATCGATGCGATCGCGCAGATCACCAAGACCGGCCACGTGTGGGTGCTCGACCGCGAGACGGGAGCCCCGCTCTTTCCCGTCGTGGATCGCGCGATGCCCGCTGCCGTGCTGCCGGGCGACCGCGCGGCGGCGACGCAGCACTTCCCCGTGCTTCCGCCGGCCTTCACGCGCCAGCAGCTCACCCGCGCCGATCTCACGACGCGCACCCGCGCCGCGCACGCCGCGGCGCTGAAGCTGTTCGAGCAGTACGGGACGAAGGATCCGTTCGATCCACCGAACGAAAGGGGCACGATCATCTTCCCCGGCGTCGACGGCGGTGGCGAATGGGGCGGTCCCGCCTTCGACCCGGCGACCGGGCTGCTCTACGTGAACGCCAACGAGATGGCGTGGCTGC
>DASSIC010000474.1:0-3131 GCA_035692325.1 Gemmatimonadaceae bacterium
CAGCCAGGCCGGCGAGAACTCGGAGAGGAAGATCGCGCCGCCGAGTGCGAGCGGCGTGGCGATGACCAGCGCGATGAGGGAGGTGAGCAGGGTGCCGAGAATCGCGGGAGCGGCCCCGAATTCACCCTTGACCGGGTCCCATGTGCTCGACGTCAGAAATCCGAAGCCGAACTGCCGCAGCGCTTCCCAGCCGGCGCGCCCGACCTCCAGGAAGATCAGCAGCAGCAGGACCGGGACGCAGAGCGCAAAGAACAGGATCGTCGCACGGTAGACTCTGTCGGCGACGACTGAGCCCTGGATGGACGGAAGATGTCGGGTCGGCTTCATCGCTCCGAAAGCTCACCGGCCGAGGGCATCAAATGATGGCGCGCGATGTAACGGTCCCGTCACGGCGGCGTGCTGGCGGCGGTGCGGCTCGTCCGTTACACAACGGAGACCGAACCATGTATCTCTCGTGATCGGATTTCCGGAGACTCCCTGCAGCTCGATGCGGGCCAAAATGCACCGATCGAGCGAGTCCTCTTCCCCGAGCCAGACAACCTCATGCATCGTGTCCGTACCTGGCGGTTCCCGCTCGCCGCGCTCGCCGCGCTGATCGCGTCCGCCTCCGCCTCGGCGCAGAGCACCACGCCGGCACAGTCGGCCGCGCAGCCGGCCGCTGTCCCGCCGGTCAGTGTCTCCGGCCTCCTCTTCGGCAGCTACAACTACCAGCTCCCGACGACGCCGTCGCAACTCACCAATCAGAACGACAACGGGTTCATCCTGGATCGCGCGTACCTGAACTTCCGCGCACCAGCGGGCGACAGGCTGAGCATCCGCGTCACCACGGACGTCTATCAGACGGCGGAGACGAATACACAGAACGCGTACACCATCCGAGCGAAGTACGCGTACCTGCAGTACGACGTGCCGAAGTTCAGCAACGGCGCGAGCCCGTTCGCGCGGCTCGGCATCCTCCAGAACGTCGTGATCGATCACATCGAGTCGTTCTGGCCGCGGTACCTGAGCCAGACCGCCGTGGAGCGCGCCGGCTTCTTCTCGTCGGCGGACGTCGGGTTCGCCGCCGGATCGACGCTGCCGAACAAGATGGGCGAGATCTACGCGACGGTCGTGAATGGTCCGGGCTACGCCTCGCGCGAGCGCGACCGGTTCAAGGACTACGCGATCCGACTTTCGCTCACGCCGCTGGCGAACCGCGTCGAGACGCCGCTGCTCCAGACCTTCACGATCACCGGCTGGGGCTACAAGGGCGCCACGGCCAGCACCTTCGTCAACGGCGGGGCGGGGCAGATTGGGCCGGTCGGTCAGGCGCTCGACCGCAGCCGCGCCGGCGTGTTCGTCGGTCTCAAGGACCCGCGCCTGGTGCTCGGCGGCGAATACGCCGTGCGTCACGACGGCGGCGATGCGGGCGCCAACACCACGCTCTCGCCGCGCGTCGAGACGACGACGAGCGGCCGAGTGCTCTCCGGCTTCACGGTGATCCGACCGACCGCCTTCCTGAATGCGAGCGGCAAGTCACCGTTCGGGATCGTGGCGCGCTACGACCGCGTCTCGCCGACCACGAGCACGACGAAAGTGGCCACGCCGGCATCGACCGAGAACTCGTACCACAACCTGATCGGCGGCGTGTTCTATGATCTGAATACGAAGGCACAGCTCGCGCTCGACTATCAGGAGTCGCTGGCGACGAACAACGATCTCTCGACTGCACCCCCGGCGCAGTCCAAGGGCTACTACCTGCACTTCATGGTGAACTTCTAGCCGCCGCGATCGAATCGTTACACGATCGTGATGCTGGACGCGCCGCGCGACCTTGCCGCCCCCGCGCGGGTCGCTCATCGTACGAGGTCACCGCCGTCGAGGCCTGCCATGTCGCCCGATCCCGAGCTGCCGCTCTACGCCAGCCGCCCGCTGACACCGCGGCAGGACCGCATCGAAGCCACGATCGAGCGCGTGCTGCGCGCCGGTGGCACCCGCAGCGAGCTGCGCGACGCGGTCAATCAGTTCGCCGATCACGTCCGGATGCAGCAGATACCTCCCGAGCGCGCACTCATGCAGCTGAAGGCGGTCGCGATGCGCGCACTTCCCAACCGTGTAGACGTGCCGGATGCCGTCGGCGAGTCGATGGCCGATCGGCTCGTGATGATGGTGCGGTGGTGCACGGCCCGGTATTACCGAGTCGACTGAACCAGTTCGAGGGCGAGCCGACCTAGGCGGCGGGCGCGGCGGGAAACAGCACGCTGATGGTCGTTCCCCGGCCCACCATGCTCGCCGCCTCCACTCGCCCGCCGTGCGCGTCCACAAGGTGGCGCACGATCGCCAGGCCGAGTCCGGTGCCGCCCTGCTCGCGCGAGCGGCCAGCGTCCACGCGATAGAAGCGCTCGAAGATGCGCGGCAGGTGTTCCGGCGCGATGCCGACGCCGGTGTCGCGCACGTCCATCCACACACCGGCTTCCCCGAGTCGGGTGCGAAGCGTCACACTCCCGTCGTGCGTGTAGCGCACGGCATTCTCCACCAGGTTGCTCACGATCTGGCGGAACGCGGTGGGGTCGGCGTGCACGACACTCGCCGCCGGCGGGATCTCCGCCACGAGCCGCAACCCCTTCGCGTCCGCCGTGGCCTTCACCGCGGTGAAGACGTCGCGCACGATGCCTTCCACGCCAACGGTCCCGACGTTCGGCCGCCATCCCCCGCTCTCGATGCGCGAGAGGTCGAGCAGGTCGTCCACGATGCGCTGCATCCGCCACGCATTGTCGCGGATCGTCTCCATGAAGCGACGCCGCTGCTCCGGCGGGATGTCCTCGTCGAGCAGCGTCTCGGCGTAGCCACTCACGGCCGTTAGCGGAGTCTTGAGCTCGTGGCTCACGTTGGCCACGAAGTCGCGACGGATCGTCTCCAGCTTTCTGAGCACGGTGAGATCGAGCACGGTGACCACCGCGCCCGACGCCGACAGTGGGCGAGACGCCACCGCCACCGTACGGTCGTGCAGCGACACCTCTTCCGGTGGCGTGCTGCGTCCGTCCATCGCCGCGTCGACCGCGGCGCGGAGGGCGGGATCCCGCGGGAGCAGCTCGCGCGGGAACGGGAGGGGTGCCGACGCGTCGAGCAGCATGCGTGCACGCTGGTTGATG
>DASSIC010000475.1:0-4342 GCA_035692325.1 Gemmatimonadaceae bacterium
GTCCGGGGCCAAGCGCACGCCGAACGCTGCGTTCATGAAGGCGATGACCCCGAGCGCGCAGCTCGCGACCGTGGTCGGCTCCACGCCGATCCCGCGCACCGAAGTGACCAAGAAGCTGTGGGCGTACATCAAGCGGAAGGGGCTGCAGGACTCCAAGAACCGCCGTCAGATCAACGCCGACGAGAACCTGAAGCCGGTGTTCGGCGGCAAGGGCCAGGTCTCGATGTTCGAAATGACGAAGCTCGTCAACAAGCACCTCAAGTAGTCGTCCCGTCGTTCAGCAGCATCGAGGGGGCGTGCCGCTCGCGGCACGCCCCCTCGCGCTTTCCTTCGGAAACCCTTGCCCGCCCGTGGTTCGCAGGGAGATTTCATGGCGTTCCATCTCCCTCCCTTTCAGTGCTCCATGGCCTCCAACGTCGTCTCGCAAGCGCGCGGAAAGAAGAAGTCCGCTGGCGCCTCGCCGGTCCGTGCGGTGTGGGAAAGCATCAAGTCCCTCGCTGGTGCGATCCTCATCTACCTGGTCATCAACACCTTCCTCATCGCGGCGTACCGCATCCCGTCCGGCTCGATGATCCCCACGCTCCTCATCGGGGACTGGCTGTTCGTGAACCGCGCCGTCTATGGCCCGCACATCCCGTTCACCAACTCGCACCTGCCGTCGATCAGCGAGCCGGCGCGCGGCGAGGTCGTCGTGTTCGTGTCGCCCTACCAGCCGGACGAAGCGGCGGCGGGCGCCGACCCGACGCCCACGCTGGTGAAGCGGATGGTGGGATTGCCGGGCGACACGCTCTCCATGCGCCAGGGGATGCTGTACGTGAACGGTGTACCGCAGCGCCAGGGCTACGGAGCGGAGGCGAAGCCGGGACCGGCCACGTCCCAGCCCGGTGACACGGATCCGCTGTTCGACTGGCAGCACAAGTACGAGCTCAAGCAGTCGCGCTTCGGCGCGGCGCCGGTCCAGCCCACGCACGACAACTGGGGGCCGCTCCTCATCCCGTCTCAGCACTTCTTCATGATGGGCGACAATCGCTACGAGTCGAAGGACAGCCGCTACTGGGGGCTCGTGCCGCGCGAGAACGTGCGCGGCCGCCCGATCTTCGTGTACTACTCGTACCGCAGCGGCGCCGAGACCGACCGTCCGCTGTCGTTCATCACCGACATCCGCTGGGGCCGCATCGGGACCCGCATCAAGTGAGCGGCCGCTGACCAGCGTGAGCGAGCGGTCCGTCGCCCCGGCCAGCCTGACGTCCCGGCTCATCGCGCTCTCGCAGCTCGCGTGCGTCGTGCTGTTCGGCGTGCTCCTGCTGCGCCCCTGGCAGGCGACCCGCCCGCCGATCGGCGCGGTGTTCGTGCTCGCGTGCGCGGCCTTCGCCGCGGCGGCGCTCTCCATCGCGCGGCCGGCGCGGGGGCTGGTGCGCGTCGTCTTTGGCGCGTTCGCGTTGCTCGCCCTCACGCTGGGAGTGGGCGAGCTGTGGGTGCTCGCGCATCCGGCCACGCTGGCCGTGCAGGGGCTTCGCGTCGCGTCGAGCCTGGAGCTCGCGGTGGCGATGGCCGCGCTGAACGCGCTGCTTGCGCTCTACGGCAGCTTCGCGATCGTCGCCGAGCGGCGCACCACCGAGCGTCTCCAGCATCGCATGACGGAGGAGCAGGCGGTCAAGGTCACGCTCGAGGAGCGGGTCGCACAGCGCACGCTCGAGCTGGACGACGCGCAGCGCGTGCTGCACCGCATGTGGTGGCTCGGCCAGCAGATCACGCTGGAGCTCAATCCGCGGCGCGTGCTCGACCGATTCCTCGAGGCGGCCGCCGACGTCGCCCAGGCCGACGGGGCTGCGCTCGGGCTGCTGGCGACCGACGGCATGATCGAGGTGACGGCGGCGAGTGGTTCGCTCGCCGCGCTCGCCGGTCAACACGTGCCGGTGAATGGATCGGCGATGGGCCGCGTCATCCGCGCCGGCGGCTCCTGGAGCGTCGCCGACGCGACGGAGCATCGCGACCGTGTGCACCCGTCGTGGTTCGAGGTGCTCGGCAAGCCGCTGCGCGGGATGGCGGTCGTCCCCGTACAGCGGCGCGGCGACCGCATCGGCGCCGTGACGATCGCGTCGGAGCGCGTGCACACCTTTTCTCCGCTCGAGCTCGAGCGCGTGGAGGCGATGGCGGATCTCCTCTCCGTCGCGCTCGCGAACGCCGAGCTGTTCGAGACGATGCGGCAGGCGGAGTGGCGCTTCCGCACGCTGTTTCGCGCCGCGCCCGATGCCGTGCTCACCGTCCTGCAGACGACCGGACGCGTGCGCGAGGCGAACGACGCCGTCCGCGAGGTGTTCGGGCTGGAGCCGCATCAGGTGGTGGGACGGCAGCTGCTCGACGTGCTCGTGCCGCCCGACCGCCCGATCCTCGAGGATGCGCTGGCGAACGCGTTCGCCGGACGGCCGGCACGCGTCGAAGTGCACATCGTCACCCCCGACGGGCACACGCGCGTGGTCGCGCTCGCGGCGAGCCGCCTCCCCGAGGCCGATCCGCCCAGCGCCCTGCTGGTGGGTCGCGACATGACGCAGGAGCGCGAGCTGCGCCTGCGACTGATGGAGTCGGATCGACTGGCCGCGGTGGGCGAGCTGGTGGCGGGCGTGGCGCACGAGGTGAACAATCCGCTCAGCTCCATCAGCGCGTTCGCCCAACTCCTGCTGCGGGACAGCACGCTCACCCCGCAGCAGCGCGAGTCGCTCGACGTGATTCGCGGCGAGACCATGCGCGCCAGCCAGGTGGTGAAGGATCTGCTCGCCTTCGCGCGCCGCAGCGAACGGCAGAGCGCGCCGCTCGACCTCAATGGCGTCGTCGGCCGAACGCTGCGCATGCGGCAGTATCAGTTCAACGAGGCGGCGGTGCGCGTGGAGTCGGAGCTGGCGGCCGACCTGCCCTCCGTGATGGGCGATGCCCGCCAGCTCCAGCAGGTCTGCCTCAACCTGGTCACCAATGCCGTGCAGGCGATGAGCCCTGCGGGGGGCGTACTGCGCGTTCGTACATACCAGGCGAACGATCGCGTGCGGCTCGAGGTGCAGGACACGGGGCCGGGCATCACGGTGGACGCGCGAGCGCGCATCTTCGAGCCCTTCTTCACCACGAAGAAGGAAGGGGAGGGGACGGGACTCGGCCTCAGCGTGACCTATGGCATTGTCACGACGCACGGCGGCACGATCGAGGTGGTGGACACCGGCCCCGGCGGCACGACCTTTCGTGTCACTCTTCCCGCGGCCTCCGTTCTCGCGTCCGCGCAGGAGAAGGAGCGCGACGTGCCGGCCATCGCGCTGCGCTCGCCGCTCGCCGGGATCAAGCTGTTGTTCGTGGACGACGAGCCTGCGCTGCGCAGCGGCATGGAAGCGTTCGGCAACATGCGCGGCTTCACCGTGCTCACCGCATCGGACGGCGCCGCGGCGCTCGAGACGACGCGCTCCACCGGCGTCGATGCCGTGGTGTGCGACCTCCGCATGCCCGGGATGGACGGCTACGCATTCCATGAGCAGCTGCGACAGGAACGTCCCGGCCTGGCGTCGCGCACCATCTTCATCACTGGCGACGTCGTCGCCACCACGTCGTCGCGCAGCAGCGTCGCCCGACAGCCGGTGCTCACCAAGCCGTTCGCGTTCGACAAGATCGAGGAGGCGCTGATCTCCGTGCTCCGCGGGGCACCGTACGGGACGGCGAGAGCCTGACGTCGTGCCCCCGCTAGCTGTCGCTCGTCTAGCTAGAAATCCCCCCCGCTGATCCGATGCCCTCCGCCTTCCCACGACAGACCGTCGAATGGCACCTCGAAGAGCCCGCTGCATTTCGCCGGCTCTCGTTGTCGCTCGTGGAGATGGCACTGCTCACGGGAATCGTGCTTCGATTGCTGCGCGCCTTCGCGTTCACGCACGGGCGGGCGAGCGTCATCGTCTCCATTGGAGCGGTCGTGGTCTGGGGGCTCATCCTCGTCGGGATGGCCACGGCGCATCTCGCCAACTTCCCCCTTCGTCGCTGGGCATGGCGCGCGCCGCTCTTCGGCGTCGTCGAGACGGCGGGCGAGATGCTCACGAGTCTCCTGCTCATCTGGCTGGGCCGCGAGCCGAATGGCACCGCACGCGCCCACTTTCGTGACTGGCCAAGCATGTCCGCGCGCGCCCTGCTCCAGAGCGAGCTGACGCTCTGCTTCTGGATGTTGCTGCTCGCCGGGATCATCATTCTCGTGCGACGGAGCGGCATGGCCAAGGAAGTGGATGCCGAGCCGCTCGTCGATCCCGATCCCACCGCGCTCGACGGCCGCTGATCCTCGGCGCCCCGCGCGCCGACCCGCTCACGGTGTCCTGCATGCCGA
>DASSIC010000476.1:0-7258 GCA_035692325.1 Gemmatimonadaceae bacterium
TCGGATATCCCCAGATCCAGCGAAGGAATTCGAGCGAGAGCTGCTCGTCGCATCCGGGCGCCATGTCGGGACGCGCGCTGCCCCGGTGGCGCGCCCACCGGCGCGCCACACGCCACAGACACACGAGGCGCGGCAGGTCGAGGAAGATCACGGTGTCGCACGCCGCCAGTCGTGCGTCGAGCGTGCCGCCGTAATTGCCGTCCATCACCCACGCGTCTCGAGCGACGAGCCCGCGAACGACGTCCTGCCACTCATCAGGCGGTGTCGGCTCCCATCCGGCGCGCCAGTAGCTCGCGTCGAGATGGATCACCGGCAGCCCGGTCCGTGCGCCGAGTCGGCGGGCGAAGGTGGACTTGCCCGCGCCGCCGGAGCCGATCACCAGCACTCGACGCACGGTCAGACCGCTCGACAACCCGGCCAGCGCGTGCCATCGTCGGGACCGGCCGCGGAAACCCGGATCCGCGCCGATTCGTAGATCCCGGCTCCAACGCTCACCTTCCCCCCAGTGTCAAACGCGTGGCTCACCGACCCTCCTTCCGGAGTGCTCCCATGATGTTCCGTCCGCGTTCGTTGCTCGTTGCTCTGCTCACGCTCACCGGGGCGGCGGCGCCAGCTACCGCGCAGCCGCGCGCAGGTGCGGCCCTGCATGTCCCGATCGAGTACTACAAGCTGCCGAACGGGCTCAAGGTCGTGCTGTCGCGTGAGACGACGGTGCCGACCGCGGTCGTCGCCGTCTACTACAACATCGGATTCCGCAACGAGCCCCGCAATCGAACCGGTTTCGCTCACCTGTTCGAGCACCTGATGTTCCAGGGCTCGCAGAATCTCGGGAAGATGGAGTTCATCCGCCTGGTCGAGCAGAACGGCGGACTCCTGAACGGCTCCACGCGCTTCGACTTCACCAACTACTACCAGGTCGTGCCGACGCACGCCGTCCGGCGCGTGCTCTGGGGTGAAGCGGATCGCATGCGCGGCCTCGCGATCGACACCGCCAACGTCAACAACCAGCGCGACGTCGTGAAGAACGAGGTACGCGTGAACGTCATCAACCAGCCCTACGGCGGCTTCCCGTGGATCGACCTGCCGGTCGCCGCGAATACGAACTGGTACAACGCGCACAACTTCTACGGCGACATGTCCGATCTCGATTCGGCGTCGCTCAAGGATGCGTCGAGCTTCTTCAAGACGTTCTACGCGCCGAACAACGCCGTGCTCGTCGTGAGCGGAGACATCGACGTCGCGGCGACGAAGGCGTGGATCGCCGAATACTTCACGAAGATCCCCCCCGCCACGCTGCCGGCGAAGCCCGATCTCACGGAGCCGCGCCAGACGGCGGAGAAGCGCGTGACGCGCATCGATTCGCTCGCCACCCGGCCCGCCATCGGACTCGGCTACCACGTGCCGGATCGCTTCACACCCGAGTGGTATGCCTTCGGCCTGCTCGACCAGCTGCTCGGACAGGGGCGCGATTCGCGCTTCTATCAGGAGCTCGTGCAGAAGCGCGGCCTTACCGGCGGTGTGGACGCGGGGATCAACTTCGGGCTCGGCAGCATGTTCGACTACCAGGGCCCGATGCTCTACGAGATCCAGGCCTTCCACGACAGCGACAAGTCGCAGGAGGCGATGGTGGCCGGCTTCGACGCCGCCATCGAGCCGCTGCGCACGACCCCGGTGGATCAGGCGACGCTCGACCGCGCGCTCGTGAAGCTGCGGTCGTCGCTCTACGCCGAGATGGAGCAGTTCGCCGGGTTCGGGCGCGCCAACCTGCTGGCGTCGTTCGCGCTGTTCGACGACGAGCCCGAGCGCATCAATCAGATCGAGAAGGGGTTCGCGCAGGTGACGCCGGCGCTGCTGCAGCGCACCGCGCAGGAATATCTGCGTCCGACCAACCGCACCATCGTGTTCATCGTGCCGGCGGCCAAGACCGCCGCATCCGGCTCCCACTGATCGCGGAGACATCCATGCGACTTTTCATGACGCGCCACTCGGCGCTCGCCGCGACCGCCCTGTTCGTCGCCACTTTCTCAGCCGGGGCGCAGCAACCCAAGCGCGAGCCGCCGCCGGCGCTCGGCACACCGAAGGCATTCAAGCTTCCACCCAAGCGCGAGTTCACGCTCGCCAACGGGATGAAGGTCACCTTCGTCCCATTCGGCACCATCCCCAAGGTGTCGGTCTACACGATGGTCGGCACCGGGCATATCGACGAAGGGAGCAACGAGGTCGCGCTCTCCGACGTGACCGGCGAGATGATGCGCGAGGGGACGGCCACGCGCACGGCGACGCAGATCGCCGAGTCCGTCGCCGGGATGGGTGGTGAGCTGAGCGTGTACGTCGGCGACGACCGCACCCAGGTCGGCGGCGCGGTGCTCTCCGAGCGCGGCCCCGACATGGTGCGGCTCGAGGCCGACCTGCTGCGGAATCCGCGCTTCCCCGAGAGCGAGCTCGCCCGCATCACGGCGAACAAGGCGCGCGAGGTGGCCATCGCCAAGAGCCAGCCCCAGTCGCTGGCGCAGGAGCAGTTCGTGAAGACGATCTACGGCGATCATCCGTACGGCCGGCTCTTCCCGACCGACACTATGCTCAAGAGCTACACGATCGCCCAGGTGAGGGACTTCTACGCGCGCAACTTCGGCGCGGCCCGCGCGCATCTCTACGTCGTCGGCATCTTCGATGCGCCGGCCGTGGAGCGCGCGGTGCGCGAGTCGTTCGAGAGCTGGGCGCCGGGCAATCCCGCCACGGTGAAGCCGCCCACTCCGCGCACGGGACACAGCGTCACCCTGCTAGACCGGCCGAACGCGGTGCAGTCCACGATCATGGTGGGCCTCCCCGTGCCCGGCCCGGCCGGTAAGGACTACACCGCGCTCCAGGTCACCGACGCGCTGCTCGGCGGCACCTTCGGCTCGCGCGTCACGACGAACATCCGCGAGCAGAAGGGCTACACGTACTCGCCGTACAGCTACGTGAGCACGCACCGCCGCGACGCGTACTGGGTGCAGCAGGCCGACGTCACGACGAAGTTCACCGGCGCGTCGCTGAAGGAGATCTTCGGCGAGATCAACCGGCTGCAGAAGGAGGCGCCGGGCACGCCGGAGTTGGACGGGATCAAGAACAACATGATCGGGATCTTCACCCTTCGGAACGCGTCGCGCGGCGGGATCGTGAACCAGCTCGCCGAAGCCGACCTGCAGGGGCTCGGCGACGATTACCTTAGCGGGTACGTGAAGCGGGTGATGGCCGTGTCGCCGGCCGAGGTGCAGCGGATCACCACGACGTACCTCAAGCCGGAGCAGATGACGCTGGTGGTAGTGGGCGACAAGGCCACGGTGGCCGAGCAGCTCGCGCCCTTCCAGCGGCCGATTCCCTGAGCATCGGGTTCGCGCGGATCAGGGCAACGATCCGCGCGGCCCGCTCCGGGAGCTCGAGGGCACGCTCGTTGCTCGCGGTAGTTCGTCTCTCCCGAACCCGGAGCACCAATGCGTCCCGTTCCTCTTCTCGTCGCCGCGCTGGTCCTGTCGTCGGGCTGCGCCGGTTTTGGCGGCTCGTCCCTCGATCGCGCGGACGTTGCGATGCACGACGCCGCCGGTCGCGACCTCGGCACGCTGGTCCTCACCAACGGCGTCGGCGGGCTCATGCTGGCGGGCGTTCTGCGCGGGCTTCCCCCCGGTGCGCACGGCATCCATCTCCACACCGTTGGCCTGTGCGAGCCCCCCTTCACGAGCGCCGGCGGGCACTGGAATCCCACCAGCCACCAGCACGGCACGCAGAACCCGCAGGGCCCGCACCTCGGCGACCTGCCGAACATCAGCGTCTCGACGGACAGCGTGACGACGGTGAGCGTGATGTCGCCCGGTGGAACCCTGCACGGGGGCGACGCCTTGGTCGATGCAGACGGCGCGGCGGTGGTGATTCACGCCGGCCCCGACGACTATCGCACCGATCCGGCGGGCAACTCCGGCGGGCGCATCGCCTGCGGCGTGGTGCGCGCGCGCTGAGCGGGAAGACCATCGAGTGGAGACGAAGGACATGAGCACGGAGCAGAAGTCCGGCGGCGCCGCTGTCGCCGCCGGCAGGCAGACCGAAGTCGCCGTCCTCGCGGGTGGCTGCTTCTGGGGAGTGGAGGAGATCCTGCGCGGCGTGCCCGGCGTGCTGGACACCGACGTCGGCTACACGGGCGGCTGGCTGGAGAACCCGACCTATCACGACACGCACGACAGCAAGTCGGGGCACGCCGAGTCCATCCGCGTCACCTTCGATCCCGCGGTGCTGAGCTACGAAGAGCTGCTGGAGAAGTGGTTCTTCAAGCTGCACGATCCCACCACGCTCAACCGCCAGGGCAACGACATCGGGACGCAGTATCGCTCGGCGATCTTTCCGCAGACGCCCGAGCAGAAGGAGATCGCCGAGCGGGTGAAGGCGCGCGTGGAAGCGTCGGGAACGTGGAAGCGGCCCATCACGACCAGCATCGAGCCGGCCTCCACCTGGTACAGCGCGGAGAAGTATCACCAGGATTATCTGCAGAAGAATCCCGGCGGATACACCTGCCACTTCATGCGCGACTAGCGAGCCGACCGACGCGCGAGTCGCCGTGCGGCGCTGCTGCATGCACGGCTCTTGCCCTTGCCGTCTCCACCTTTTCCATGAGACGGTGAGATGACGCTGCATCGAATGAAGTACCGGGCGCCGCTGTGGATCGGCGCCCTCGTGCTCGGCGCCTGTACGGTGAGCGACACGAAGTCGGCGGATACCATGGCGAGCGCGTCGGCAGCGCCTGCCACCGTTCAGCCCGCGACGCCGACCCCGGCGACGTCGCCGGTCCAGCCGGCCACTCCGGCGAGCGACACCGCCTCCACCTCGACCGCCTCGTCAGCATCGTCGTCGCCGCTGCGCGTCGAAGTCGACCTCAAGGCGCGCAAGCTCTACCTGTACGAGAATGGCCAGCGCGTCGAGACGCATCGCGTGGCGATCGGCTCGGAGAAGTGGCCCACGCAGACCGGAGAGTGGACGATCAAGCAGGTGATCTTCAACCCGGAGTGGATTCCACCCGACGAGACGTGGGCCGAGGAGCGCCAGCCCAAGAAGTCCGGCGCGCCGGACAATCCGCTGGGCCGCGCGCAGCTGGTGTACGATCCGCCGCGCACCATTCACGGCACCAATCAGCCCAGCTCCATCGGCACGAACGTGTCGCATGGGTCCATCCGCATGAACAACGCGGAGATCGTCGCGCTGGCCAAGCGGATCATGACGGCGAGCGGCGCGCCGAAGGACGACGCCTGGTACGCAAAGGCCGCCACGCAGCGGACGGAAAAGCAGGTGGTGGATCTGCCGCACCCGGTGCCTATTAAGGTCTACTAGGCCAGCGGGTCCGGCCGCTCTTCACTTCTTCGCTCTCTCTCATGCGCGCACTGCGAGCCGCTCTGGTTTGTGTCGGCGTTGCCCTCGCCTGTCGTCCCACGATGGATCCGTCGACCCTTTCCACCCCACAGGACGGCCTCGCCGTGCTGGCGCGCATGCACGCACGGTACGCCGATTCCTGGTATCGCACGCTGACGTTCACTCAGCGCACCGTGCAGCGTCGCCCGGATGGCACGGAGCGCGTGAGCACCTGGTACGAGGCGCAGAGCGGGGATCGCCTGCGGATCGACATGGGAGATCCGGCGGAGCACAACGGCGCGTTGTACACGGCCGACTCGCTCTACGTGGTGCGGGCGGGGAAGGTCGTGCGCGCGGTGGCGGACGGAAATCCCTTCCTGCCGCTGATCTCGGGGGTGTACCTCCAGCCACTCGACGTGACCGTGCGGCAGCTCGCGCCGTACAAGGTGAATCTCAACCTGGTGCACGCGCAGGAGTGGGAGGGGCGCCGCACCTTCGTCATCGGCGCGGCGTCGCCGGCGGACACGACGTCACCGCAGATCTGGGTGGACGCGCAGCGCCTCATCGTGACGCGCTTCATCATGCCGCTCTTCCCGTCGCCGGAGGGCCGGAGTCAGGATGTGCGGCTCGAGAACAACGTCGAGGTAGGCGGCGGCTGGCTGGCGACGAAGATCCGCATGCTCGACAAGGGGGTGCCGGTGCAGACGGAGGAATACTCCGACTGGCGCACCGGCATGTCGCTGCCGGCGTCGTTCTTCCGGGCGGAGACGTGGACGCAGGATCCGCACTGGCACCAGCCGCGCACCCCCTGACGCGGCGAGCGGCGAGGCGGCAACGGCGGGACAGGTGAACTCGAAGAGCGTGAAGGAGTTTGGCGCGGATTCCCGATCCGACAGGCGTGCGCGCGACAGCGCGAGTTCAACGGCGTGAAGCGGTCGACACCTTTACGCCGTTGACCAGTCGACGCACCTCGAGCGGTGACACGCGTTCACGCCGTTCAGTGTTCACTCGTCCCGCTCCACGCCAGACCACTCTGTGCCAAGGCCGTTCGCAGCTCAGTCCTTTCGCACGACAACGAAGTAGTTCGGATCCGCCCGGAGCTCCGCGCTGGCCGACACCGACCGCGGCTGCCACTCCGTCGTCGGGCGCAGCGTCGTCCACGCCGAGCCGTCGAACGATACCCGGACCGGCATCGCGAAGCCCGGCACGACGTCCGTCCAGCGGTACGAGAGCGTCGTGCCGTCGAGTCGGTACTCGAGCGTGGGGATCTTCGTCGTCGTGAGGTACTGCGCGAACACGGGGCGCAGGTCCATCCCCGCCTGGCGCGAGATGTACTCCCGCACCTGCTCGCCCGTCACGGTCTGGTGGCGGAAGGTCGCGCTCAGCCCGCGCAGGATGCCGCGCCACTTCTCGTCGTCGCCGACGAGCTGGCGAATCGTGTGCAGCATGTTGCCACCCTTGTAGTACATGTCGCCCGAACCTTCGGCGTTCACGCCGAATGGGGCGATGATCGGCTTGTCGTTCTGGATCTTGCTGCGCGTGCCGATGACGTACGCGGCGCCAGCCTCCTTGCCGAAGCGGCACTCCGTGTAGAGCCCTTCCGCGTAGTTGGCGAAGCTCTCGTGCACCCACATGTCGGCCAGGTCCTTCGACGTGATGCTGTTGCCGAACCACTCGTGCGCGCTCTCGTGGACGATGATGAAGTCCCACTTGAGCCCCCAGCCGGTGCCGGAGAGATCGCGACCGAGATAGCCGTTCGCGTAATGGTTGCCGTAGGCCACTGCGCTCTGGTGCTCCATCCCCAGATGCGGCGTCTCCACGAGCTTGTAGCCGTCCTCGTACCACGGATACGGCCCGAACCAGTGCTCGAAGCACTGGAGCATCGTCG
>DASSIC010000477.1:0-2573 GCA_035692325.1 Gemmatimonadaceae bacterium
GCCGATCTGCTCGGCTGGTCGGATCGCGTGGGCTCCATCCAGGCTGGCCGCTACGCCGACATCGTCGCCGTGGATGGCGATCCCCTGCGCGATATCACGGAGCTCGAGCGCGTGAAGTTCGTGATGAAGGGTGGGGTGGTGTACAAGGGTGACGGCGCGCCGGCGCTCGTGCCCTGATCCACCACGCATCGACGGGCGCGCTCAGGCGCTGCGTCGACGCACGACCCCCAGATAGATCTGCTGTGGTGGCAGCGTGCGCCCCGACGGATCGCGCCCCTGCACTCGCACGAGATACAGGCCGCCAGATATGGGCACGCCCGCGCTGCTCAGAAGGTTCCAGTGCAGCGTGGCCGCCCCGCTGGTGGGCAGCGCGCGCACCAGCGTGCCGTCCGGAGTGAGCACCTGCACGAGTGCTTGTGAGGGCAGATTGCTGAAGGACACTCCCGGGGTGCCCGTATCGAGGCCAACCTGCACGGCACGGGCACCCCGCTCGCGCATCGGCAGCGTGGGGAGCGGTGATTCGGCACCCTGCACCTCGGACACGGCGTCGCCCGTCGTGCGAATCTCGATCAATGGAGCGAGCGCCGAGGCGAGCGACGGATCGAGCGACACGGCTTTCCGGAACGCCGCGACCGATGCGGGGCGCTCGCCCTCCTCGACCAGGAGCGTTGCGAGATCGAACCATGCGGGTGCGAGGCTCGGCTGCTCGGCAAGCGCGCGCTGGTATTCGGTTCTCGCTTCGCCCGCGCGCCCCTGCGCGTGCAGGAAGTCGGCGTAGTCCGCGCGGACCCACGCCAGCGCCGGCTGCAACGCGAGCGCGCGACGATAGAGGGGATCGATGAGCGCAGCGGGACGACCAGCCCGATCGTAGGCGTGGGCGAGGGCGCGCAGCCGATCAGGGTGCGTGGAGTCGATGCGCACCGAGCGCTCGAGTACGCGGATCGCGTCGTCGGTCCGGCCGATCTGCTGGTAGGCGACGCCCAGGAGAAAGAGTGCGTGGCTATGCGTGGTGTCGCCTTCGAGCGAGGCGTCGAGGGCGGCAGCGGCGTTCTTGAGCTCGCGACCGTCGGCGGCGAGCGTGGCGTACACGATGCCGCCCACCCCCCGATACACGTCGGCCTCGGGGCCTGTCCTGTCGCGCTGGAAGAACGGCTCGATCGGCGAGCTGCCCTCCTGTCGCACCGTCGGCTGCGTCGATCCAGGCGTCACGACGCGGATCCAGTGATCGGTGAACGCCCCGTGCGGCACGGCGCGCTCCTGGACCCTCGGCATGTGGCAGCTCACGCAGTTCGCCGTCGGCGCATGATCGGCGAGCGCCTTCGACCGCGCGAGCTTCTGCTGCAGGACCGCCGCCGCGTGACAGCTCTGGCAGGGTTGGTTGCGCGTCTCGGCCGTGGGCGGTGACGTATGTGGATCATGACAGGTCGCGCACTCGAGTGGCCGCGTCGTCGCGCGCGTCCCCACGAAGCATCGGCTCTGCCGCAGTCGGTCCGCGTGCGAGACGATGTCGATCGTCCCCGCCACCTTGAAGAACGCGTACTGGTCGCGCAGCGCCTGCGATGGCATGTAGCTGAAGTCGGTCTTCCCCTCGCGCAACACCGTGACCGCGGTGTGCACGTGGCACTGCTCGCACACGTCCATGCGTCGCTCGAGCGGGAGCCGCGCCGGATTCACGATGGTGTTGTCGTACGCGCCGCGACGTGGACCGGCGCGACGTTCGGCGACGTGCAGTGCGCCAGGGCCGTGACACCGTTCGCAGCCGATGCCCGGGCGGGCCTCGGCGAACTTGCCCTCGAGCGACGGCAGAGTGCGCGGGTAGCTGGAGTGGCACGAGACGCAGCGATCGGGCATCAGTCGATCGAAGCGCGCATTGTTGATCTCGTAGCCCGGACTGAAGTCCCACCCGTGGCTGCGGTACCAGGTGAGCGGGAGCTGGAAGAGCCGGCCGTTCTCCTCGGTGAAGTAGGTCCGCGCCACCTGGCCGCTGCCCATCACGAAGTCCATGCGACGTGTAAGCTCGTGCAGGCGCTGCCCCTGCGGGCCGGTGAGGCGTTCGATCTGGTACAGGCGCCCACCCTCTTCCGCGACGGTATACGAGAATCCTGTTGGCGCGTTCTGGAGCGCGGCATCGAGTGTCGGCTCGACGCGCGTCGCCGGCGTCCAGCGGTGGAACGACTGGGCCATGGCGTGCGTGCGATAGACCGAGGTCTCGCGCGCGTGGCAGCTCGTACACGCGGCATCGCCGACGTAGGCGGCGGCTGCGTCGACGTTGCGGAAGCGCGGGGATGGTTCGTCCGGCGGCTCGGCCGGAGACGGTGGCGCTTCGATGGCGTGCGTGCTGTCCGTCCGGTCCGAGCCGCGATCGCACCCCGACGTCGCGATCATCACGGCGAGCGCCATCGACAGGCCGCAGAGAATCCGCATCGGCGGAAAGCTGGGGCGCTGCCGCGTGATGGCTAGAGCCCCAACGCAGCGACGGCGGATGCCTCGGGGCATCCGCCGTCGCTGGAGTTCATGATCGTGTGAGTGGCCAGGGAGGGAATCGAACCCCCGACACGCGGATTTTCAGTCCG
>DASSIC010000478.1:0-3982 GCA_035692325.1 Gemmatimonadaceae bacterium
CGGTGCGCGCCACGCGAGAGGAGCGGCTGCGTGCGCTCAGCGCGGCGCGAGGCGCACCTGCGCGGGGGCTGGCGGCGTACGCCGCGCCTCGCCGTGCGCAGGGCGTCGTCGGTGAAGGCACCCAGATGAGCGCGTACCGACTAGCGGTCGTCGAGCACATGGCGCGCTCCGAAGTGCTCCTCACCAGCTTCCTCGCGGAGTCCCGCGCCAATCCAGCGGACGGTCGCACCGCGGCGCAGTTCGCCGCCCTGTCGCGCGATCTGCTCAAGACGACGCGCCTCCTGCTCGCCACCCGCTCGACGGACGATCCCGCGCTCACGCGGCTGCTCGAGGATCTCGAGCTCGTGCTGATGCAGATCTCGCAGTACACCTCCGAGGGCCGTCGCGGCGATCTCGACGCCATCAACCAATCCCTCGATCGTCGCAACGTGCTCCCCAAGCTTCGCTCCAACATCCCCGCCGGCGCCTCGGCGACCACCGGCCTCTAGACCAACGACCCGATCATGCGCTCCTTCCTGCTTCTCTGTTGCCTGGCCTTCGCCGGCGCCGTCGGCGCGCAGGGCCCGTCCCCGCGCCCCGACGACCAGCCGCCGGCCCTCCGCGTCCCGGTGCCGCGCGACCCTGGCAGCGTCCGCACCGCCGATCCTGCCGACTCGCTGTACCGGCTCGCGCGCGCCGCGCTCAACGACGGCGACTTCCGTCGCGCGGCCATGCTCTTCTCCGCGGTCGCCGAGCGATACCCTGATTCGGAGTACGCACCCGATGCCTTGTACTACCGCGCATATGCGCTGTACCGCTCGGGGACGTCGAAGGAGCTCGAGCTCGCGGTCGTGGCGCTCGATCGGCAGGCAACCCGATACCCCAAAGCCGGGACGCTGAACGACGCCAAGCAGCTCCGCGCGAGCATCGTCGCGGAGCAGGCCAAGCGAGGCGATCCGAGCGCGGGTGAGTGGGTCGCGAAGGGCGCGGAATCGTTGAGCAACGAGAAACGCTGCCCCACGGAAGACGACGACATGCGGCTCGCCGCGTTGACCGGGCTGGTTCAGCTCGACGCCGATCAGGTGCTGCCCGTACTCACCAAGCTGCTCGAACGTCGTGACGAATGCTCGGTGTCGCTGCGTCGGCGCGCCGTGTACATGGTGGCGCAGACCAAGGAGGAGGAGCGTTCCGACATCCTGCTGCGCGTCGCGAGCACCGATCCCAGCAAGGACGTGCGGCGCGAAGCGGTGCAGTGGCTGTCGCAGGTGAACACCGAGCGCGCCGCGCGTGCGCTCGACTCCATCCTCTTCAACGCGACCGACGCCGACATCCGCGACAAGGCGCTCTATGCGCTCGCGCAGCATCGCAGCCCGTCGGCTCGGCTGGCGCTTCGCCGCTTTGCCGAGGCGCCGTCGGTGCCGACCGAGCTGCGTGCGCGTGCCATCTATTACATCGGCCAGGGGCGCCGCAGCGGCGACGAGAGCGAGTACCTGCGCGGTCTGTTCTGGAAGACGGCCAGCCCGGAGCTGCGCGAGTCGGTGATCCAGGCAGTCGCCAATCAGAAGACACCCGACCGGACCACGTGGCTCCTGGGCGTCGCGCGCGACAAGAACCAGGAGCTCGAGCCGCGGCGGAAAGCGCTGTTCTACGCCGGACAGGGCGGCGTGGAGCTGAAGGAGCTGCTGCCGCTGTACGACGAGCTCACGGGTCAGCCCGAGATGCAGGATCAGATGCTCTTCGTGTATGCGCAGCGGAAGGAGCCGGAAGCCACGGACAAGCTTCTCCAGATTGCGCGGAGCGAGAAGAATCCGGAGCTGCGCAAGAAGGCGGTCTTCTGGCTCGGACAGCGCAAGGATCCGCGCGTCAAGCAGTTCCTGCTCGACCTGCTGAATCAGCCGTAAGGCGATCGGTCGTCGAAGGGGCGGCATGCGAGGTGCATTTCCCCTCGCCATGCCGCTCCCTCATTTCTCCACACTCGTCGCCGCCGCCATCCTTGCCGGTGCAGTGACGCCATGGCGGGCAGTCGCGCAGACGGGTGCAGTGGTCGTGCGCGACAGCGTCCTGCCGATGCGAGTTCCGCTGCTCCAGCGCAGCGACCTGCGCGCCACCGCGTGGGCGTTGCTCGCCACGGCGCTCGTCGCCACGCAGGACCGCAGCATCGCGAACGCCTTCGCCGACAGCGCGCTGCAGACGAACGCGCGCTTTAAGTCTATCTCGGGCTCGCTGACGACGATCCACGAACGCTCGACCCTCGCCTACAGTCTCATCGCATACGCCGGCGGGCGGATCTTTCGGAATGCGCCAGTTGCCGACGGCGGATTGCACGTCGCCGAGGCGATCGCCGCCGGTACCGTCGTCGGTTCGTTTCTCAAGAGCACGACGGGTCGCGCGCGTCCGCGAGCGGCCAACGGGGATCCGTACGATTTCCGATTCGGCAAGGGCTACACGGCGGGAGAGTACCGCTCCTTTCCATCGCTGCACGAGATCGGCAGCTTCAGCGCTGCGGCGGCACTCACGGCGGAGGTCGCGCGTCACTCGCCCAACGCGGGACGCATCGTGGGCGCGCTCGCGTACGGTACCGCGGGCGCCGTCGGCCTCTCGCGCATGTACAGCGCGGAGCACTGGGCCAGCGACGTCGTGCTCGGCAGCGCGATCGGCGTCTTTCTCGGCAAGCGCATCGTGGATCATTCGCACAGCGGGCCGCCCTCGGCAGCCGATCGCTTCCTGCTTGGCCCCCTCGCCACCGAGAGCGGCACGAGCATCATGCTTTACAGTCGCGACTTCTGAGCTGAACCCTGAACGCGCTGCTCAGCCGCGTCACGTCATCCCAGCAGAACGGCGATGTCGTACAGCGCGTGCGTCCACGCCGTGATCCCGAATCCGCGCGCGAGGTAAAGGGCGCTGAATGCCACGCCGGCCACCGCGCGGAAGACGAACGAATCGAGGCGCAGCGGTTCCCCGAGCGCGCCGACATAGTGGAAGGCAGAAAAGATCAGCGCCCCCACGGTGACGGCGACGACGCCCGCCGTCGTGCGGGAGAAGCCGCCGAGCCGCACCGTGTTGGAGATCAAAGCGACCAGCACGACCCGAAAGAGCAGCTCCTCGTAAAGACCGGCGCCGAGTGACAGCGTGAGTCGCTCGAGCGCCGAGCCGCCGATCCCGGGCGCGCCGGCGGAGAGCGAACGAAGGGGACCGAGCAGCTGCACCGTGGCCACGCCGACCACGACCCCGAACAACAGCGCGAGGACCCCGGACTCGGCCAGCATGACGAGGAAGTAGCGTGGCTTCACCGGCCCGGCGCGCCGGTCGCGCCAGATGAGCACGAGTGCGCCGCCGATCACCAGCGCCATGAAGATCGCCGGTCCGTGCGGACCGAAGAGCGCCGTGAACAGGCTCGTGAGAAGCACGTCGGCGCCGTTGCGCACGACGCCGCCGCGCATGCGAACCGGGGAGAGCGCCTCGAGTGCTTCGTACAACAGCAGCAGCGGCAGCGCGAAGACGAGGCTGTACCGATGCGACCGGCTTTCCTCCCAGTAGGTCGAGACGCCGCGCATCAGCGTGGCGGGACGGCCTTCCAGAAGTCGATCCCGCCCGCCTGCTGTCCGATGTCGATCGTCGCGACCTTCTGCAGTGCGCGCAGGTCGATCACGTCGACGGCACCGGGCTCCGAGCCGACGCCCTCCTGCGTGACGAACGCGTAGCGGTCGTCGCTCGAGATCGCGACACCGGATGCGACACGCCGCGTCGTCGGAATGCGCGCCGCCTCGCGGCCGGTCGGGATGTCGATCACCGACGCCGACTTGTCACGCTTGTTGGTCGTCACGAGATATCGTCCGTCGCGCGTCACGGCGAGATTGTACACGCCGTTCCCCGCCGGAAAACGCCGCGTCATCGTCCAGCGCGCAACGTCGATCTCCACGATGTCGCTGCTCTTGTTGCAGGCGACGAAGATCCGGCTGCCGTCCGCCGACGGCTGCACCCAGGTCGGCGAGCAGCTCACGTC
>DASSIC010000479.1:0-2045 GCA_035692325.1 Gemmatimonadaceae bacterium
GTTCTTCTACGGAGGGCTGGTTCGTTCGAAGAATGCCCTCAACACGATGATGATGTGCGTCGCGTCGTTCGCCGTGGTCGGCGTGCTCTGGCCGCTCGCCGGGTACACGATCGCCTTCGGCGGCTCCGGGGCGTGGGTCGGCGGATGGCAGCACGTATTCCTCCGTGGCGTCGGCCTCGAGGCGCACGGCTCCATCCCGCACCTGCTCTTCATGGCGTATCAGGGTGCCTTCGCTATCGTCACCGCCGTGCTGATCGCCGGGGCGGTGGTGGAGCGCATGCGTTTCGGGGCCTATCTGACCTTCATCGCGGCCTGGGCGCTCGTGGTGTACGCACCGGTGGCGCACTGGGTGTGGGGGGGCGGCTGGCTCGCGCAGCGCGGCGTGCTGGACTACGCGGGTGGCACGGTCGTGCACATCAACGCGGGCATCGCGGCGCCGATTGCGGCGATGCTGGTGGGGCAGCGAAAGGACTACGGGCGGCAGGCGATGCTGCCGCACAACGTCCCCTTCGTGCTACTGGGGACGAGCCTGCTGTACTTCGGCTGGTTCGGGTTCAATGCCGGCAGCGCGCTCGCGGCGAACGGCGCGGCCGTGCTGGCGTTCACGAACACCATGCTCGCGCCGATGGCGGCGCTTGCCGTGTGGATGGCGCTCGACGCGCTCCGGACGCGACGCGCCACGGCCGTCGGCGCGGCGACGGCCATCGTGATCGGCCTCGTCGTCATCACGCCGGCCGCGGGCTTCGTCTCTCCACTCGCCGCGCTCGCGATGGGCGCCCTTGGCGCGATGCCGAGCTACTTCGCCATCCTGTGGCGCGCGCGCACGCGGCTCGACGACTCGCTCGACGTCCTGGCGGGCCATGGGATCGGTGGCATCAGCGGCGCACTGCTCACCGGGGTGTTCGCCCGCGCGGCGTGGGGCGGGACCGATGGATTGCTGCACGGCCGTCCCGTGCAGCTCTGGCTGCAGCTCGTCGGCGTCGTGGCGACGCTCGTCTACAGCGGGGGCGCCACCTTCGTGCTGCTGAAGGTCATCGGCGCCGTGATCCCGTTGCGTGCGACGGTGCGTACCGAAGGCGTCGGGATGGACATCACGCAGCACGGTGAAGAGGCGTACTCCGACGGCGAAGGCGCCGTGCTCGTCTTCCGTGAGCTGCCGCCCGCGCTCGCGGCTCGGACGCAGGCGGGTGCCGCATGAAGCTCATCGTCGCGATCATCCGTCCCGAGAAGCTCAACGAGGTGCTGGAGCGACTCTACCGGGCCGAGGTCCGCGGCCTCACCGTCAGCCGCGTGATGGGGCACGGCGGGGAGACCGAACAGGTCGAGACCTACCGCGGCACGACGGTGAAGGTGGAGCTGCACGAGAAGGTGCGCCTCGAGATCGGCGTGTCCGACTCGTTCGTGGACGTCACCGTGGGGGCGATCCTCGCCAGCGCGTGCACCGGCGCGGTGGGTGACGGCAAGGTGTTCGTGCTCCCCGTCGAGGGCGTGTACCGCATCCGCACGGGCGAGCGTGATCAGGCCGCGGTCACGCCGGCGGCCGGAGGAACCGACGGAGGCTAGAGGTCGCGTCGCGCCGCCTGCACGGCGTTGACGAGCGTCGCCGCCTCGAGCGGCTTTTGCAGGAGCGTGACGCCCGGGACGTCGCACGCCAGTGTGTCGGGATCCGCGAAGCCCGACATGAGCACGATCGGGAGAGCGGGCCACCGCGCGCGCACCTGATGCGCGAGCTGTCGGCCGTCCACCGATGGCATCGCGATGTCCGAGAGCAGCAGCGCGAACGACCCGCCGGCCGCATCCAGCGTCGCCTTCGCCTTGGCGCCGTCGGCGACCTCGACGACGTCGTAACCAGCCGCATCGAGCATGCGTCGCACCCCGTGGCGAACGGCGGCATCATCCTCGGCCAGGAGGACGCGGCCACTGCCGCGCGGCACGCTCGAGGCGTCGGCATCCGATGCGGCGGGATGAGGCGAGACCGCGACATCCGGAGGGAGCGATGGCAGGAAGATGCGGAACACGCTGCCCACGCCCACCGTGCTCTCGAC
>DASSIC010000480.1:0-3486 GCA_035692325.1 Gemmatimonadaceae bacterium
ACGATCGGCTCATTCGAGCTGATGTCCCGCGGGACCGGGTACATCCTGATCTCGGAGCGCTACAACATGACGCGCTTCTGGACGTACGTGCTCGCCACGTCCGGCTATTTCGCGCGCAAGCCGCTCAAGTTCAACGTCACGCCCAAGGGCGCCGGCGACGTGCCGTTCAAGACGTATGCACCGCAGGCCATTCTCGCCGGCCTATCGGTCTTCGCGTTCGTCTGGGCGCTCGTGGCGCGTCACTACGGCTGGATCGACTACAACGACGGCGGGGGCGTCTCGACGGCGTTCGTCGTGAACGGCGTGTGGGTGGCGTGGAATCTCTACTTTGCGCTCTACGTGGTGCGGCACAGCATCGAGTCGCGTCAGATGCGCGCCGACTACCGCTTCGCGCAGCGACTGCCCACACGCGTGCGCGCGATCGTGGACGGCGTCCCGACGGGCACGGCGGTGGCGGCGACGACGGAGGACATCAACTCGTCCGGCCTTTCCTTCCGCTGCACGTGCAAGTTCCCCGAGGGCACGAAGCTGGAGATCCCACTGCAGCTCGCGTCTGGGACGCTGGTCACGCAGGGCATCGTCACGCATCTCACGCCGACGCAGACGCCGTACGGCACGGTCTACCAGCACGGCGTGCTGTTCGAGGACATGCCGCTCGAGATGCGCGACGCGATCGAGCTGCACAGCGCGCATCACGCCATCCCCCTCTCGCGGCAACAGTACCGGCAGAGCATTCCGGTGCTCCAGAATGCCGTGGAGCGGTTCGTCAATCCGCGCGAGGGACGACGCCGGACGATCGCGCTGCCGGCGCTCGTCGCCGCCACGGGCGAGAATGGCGAGGAAGATCTCGGGATCGGCCTGCTCGAGGAAGAGAGCTCCGGCGGGGTGCGGCTCATCCTGGAGAATCCGATCGAGCCGGGCACCGAGATGAAGTGGGAGGTGCCGGGCACGACGATCGCCGGTCAGGGCATCGTCGTCTTCAGCCGGTCGGTGGAATCGCCGCTGCGCGTGAGCTTCGTCGTCGGCGTGCAGCGCACCGTGGAGAAGTCCGACCGCTTCTCCATGCTGCGACGCTGGATGACGCCGGAGAAGGCGACGTCCGCCGCCACCTGACCGTCGCCCGCGCCCGGTGCGGGCGCGGGCGAACCCCAATCAGTTCGCCGGCTTCGCGGCGCAGCTGGGCTGGATCAGCGGACACCCGCGCTCGTAGTACGCGGCCGACTCCAGCACGATGGCCGCCGTGTTGAGGTTGAAGGCGCGCGTGGACTTGCGCGTGCCCTCATACACACCGGCGGTCCACCCCCGCTCGGGCGTCGCTCCCCACTTCACCGTCTGCAGCGCCCGCCACGTGTAGTCGCTCGGTGCGAGCGCGTGGTAGCCGAACGCCGCCTTGGCGCTCACCCAGCGTGGATAGCTCGCGTCCATGACGCCGAGGGGCGACGTGACCACGAACGACTTCCCGTTGTGGTACAGCAGATAGTAGTAGAAGTACGCCGGCGGGTCGGGAATGGCATCCTCGCTCACCATGGTGACGATGCCCGTCTGCTTGAAGCGCGCCTCCTGCGCAGCCAGCACGGCCAGCGACAGACTGTGCCAGGTCGGACTCGTCCACCCCAGCTCGAGTCCCATCATCACGAAGGGCTCGCTGGTGAGCAGATCGTTTCCGCGCGTGTCGGCGAGCACGGTCTGGTCATTGATCTTCACCGGCTTGCCGTTCGTGGAGAAGTCCAGCGCGCGCTCGGCACGCGCTCCCCAGAGCGCGAAGCCCTCGGCGGCATACTGCTCGTAGCCGATGCGTCCCTCCTGATAGCGACGATCCTTGCCGGTCGACGGATCGAGATCCTCGCCCTGCAGGTAGCCGTCGCGGATGAGTCGCTTCATGTCGAGCCGGTTCACCACCGCCTGCGCGCGCGCCGTGTAAGCCGTGTCGTTCGCCGCGAGGATCTTCAGCCAGATGAGCAGGCGACCGTGATCGAGCACCGACCAGCCGTATCCCTTCTCACTGCGCGCGTTGCTCCGATCGACCATGGCGCCGGTGCTGGAGCCGTACAGCTTGTTGAACGCGGCCTTGTCGTAGAGCGACATCTTCTCGATCGTCCCGAACGACCGGCTCATGGCGCGCTGATACTGCTGCGGGGTGATCAGTCCCAGCTGTCGCGCCGAGTGGATGGAGGCCAGCGTGCTCGCCATGTCCCAGACGGTCATGTACGGGTACGTGTCGGTCGCGCCGACGAAACCGGCCTCGGCCGACATGCTGCGCGCGACGAAGTTCCACGCCGAACGCGCCGACTGCCGCATGAAGTCCCGCTGTTCGTCCAGGCTGGCGCTGTCCAGGGCGCGGCGCTGGGGCATCGGCGGCACCGGAGTGCCGGCGGCGGGTCGCCCGATCATGCTCGAGGGAGAGACCATCGGGGAGTCCGCGGCTCCAGCGGAGTCCGCCTGGCAGCGACTGCTCGCTCCGGTGATCGAGATGAACAGCATGGCTGCGGCGGGCCAGCGAGGGAACGAACGTGGCAGGGTCATCGAGTGCAGGCGGATGCGGGTAGCGTGCTCTTGGAGTCGAGGCGTGAGTACAAGCAATTGATGCACCGCCTCGGTGAGCCGAGCTCGTCCACGTGCACGCCAGAGCTCGGTCGTGTTCGCTCGTGCACGTTCAGCACTCGTTTGAACGCTCGGTACGCTTTTGGCATTGAGTGCGAGTCAATTTGCATAGCATCTCACAGCGAATTCGTACTCAATCTCACTCGCCAATGGCCAACCGCACTAAAGGACTCGTCATCGCCGCCGCACTGGCCGCGTTTGCTTCATTACCTGCCGGCGCACAGTCGCTCGCCACATATGGCTCCGCGGAAGCGGCTGGCTATGGCGAGGGCTCGCTGTTCCTGGGCTCCACGCTGAGCCTTCCGGGGGGTCAGGGGTGGTCGCCACTCGTGAGCGCGTACGTGCAGACGTACCGCTATCGGAGTGGCGTGAACTCGCACGCGACCGCGACGGCGTTCGCGCCGGCCGTCGGCCTCTCGTACGGCATGCCGACCGGCAACGTGTCGGCAAGCGTCGGCTACAACTTCACCAGCACCGACGTGAGCAACACGCCCATCGTCGGGCTGCAGGGCGGCAACACCGGCAGCGTGTTCACCACGCTGCAGGCGAACCACTGGGGTGACGGCAACCACGCCGTGCAGGGGATCGTCTCGTATGCGTGGCGCTCACAGTACGTATGGAGCCGCCTCCGCGCCGCACAGCGCGTCGGCGCGAGCAAGCTGTTCGCCGGCGGAGAAGTGGTGTACCAGGGCACGAGCCACAACTTCACGTCGCATCGCTATCAGGTTGGCCCCACGGTGGAATACCGCTTCACGCCGGCCTTCCGGCTGGGCGGCGCGGCTGGGTACAAGGGGGGCGACAACAACTTCCCCGGCACCGGCTACGCGCAGATCAACTTCCTCGTGCTGTCGAACCTGGGCAAGTAGCGGCAGGCGCGGGTCGAAC
>DASSIC010000481.1:0-2073 GCA_035692325.1 Gemmatimonadaceae bacterium
GCGGCACGGCTTCGCGTTTGACGATTCCTTCGCTGTCGATCGGCTCGACGCGGGTGGCGAGTACCAGTACCGCGTCCAGGGCGAGCACCACAACTGGAATCCGATGACGATCGCCAAGCTCCAGCACGCGACGCGCGGCGATAACTATTCGACGTTCAAGGAGTTCAGCGCGCTGGCGAATGACGAAACTCGCCGGCAATCCACCTTGCGCGGGCTTCTGGATTTCGTGACTCGGGAACCGATCCCCATCGACGAGGTCGAGCCCGCGAGTGCGATCACCAAGCGATTCTGCACCGGAGCGATGTCGTTCGGATCCCTCGGCGCCGAAGCGCACCAGACTCTCGCGATCGCGATGAACCGGCTCGGCGGCCGCAGCAACAGCGGAGAAGGCGGCGAAGATCCGGCGCGCTTCGGCACCGATCGCAACAGCGCGATCAAGCAGGTCGCGTCGGCGCGCTTTGGCGTGACGGCCGAGTATCTGGTGAACGCCAGCGAGCTGCAGATCAAGATTGCGCAGGGTGCGAAGCCCGGCGAAGGAGGCCAGCTTCCCGGGCACAAGGTCGATGCGATCATCGCGAAAACCCGGCATTCCACGCCGGGCGTGACGCTCATCTCGCCCCCGCCGCACCACGACATCTACTCGATTGAAGATCTGGCGCAGCTCATTTACGATCTCAAGGCGATCGCTCCCAAGGCGACCGTGTCGGTGAAGCTCGTCGCTGAAGCGGGTGTGGGGACCGTCGCCGCCGGGGTGGCGAAGGCGCGCGCCGATCTGATTCTCATCTCGGGCGACTCCGGCGGGACCGGCGCTTCCCCCCTCTCGAGCATCATGCGGGCGGGCAGTCCGTGGGAGCTGGGGCTGGCCGAGACGCAGCAGACGCTCGTGATCAACGGTCTGCGCGGGCGGGTGCGGCTGCAGACCGACGGTCAGCTCAAGACCGGACGCGACGTGGTCGTTGCCGCACTGCTCGGCGCGGATGAGTTCGGATTCGCCACCGCGCCGCTCATCGTCGAAGGATGCGTGATGATGAGGAAGTGCCACCTCAACACCTGTCCCGTCGGAATCGCGACGCAGGATCCCGAGCTGCGCGCGCGATTCAGTGGTCAGCCCGAACACGTGGTGAATTACTTCTTTTTCATTGCCGAGGAAGTTCGCGAGCTGTTGGCTCGACTCGGCTTCCGGACCATGGACGAGATGATCGGCCGCTCCGATCTGCTGCGGGTCGTCGCGCCGTCGGACAACGCCAAGGCGAACACCCTGGACTTGTCATCGCTTCTGCACCTCGCCACACCGGCGACGTTCACGCGCCCCGATCGGGTTGCGCGGCGCTACATCAAGCTGAGGCTGCACCACTCCGAGGAGGAAGGAAGGCTGAACAGGACGCTCGCCGATCTGGCGCAGCCGGCGCTCGAAAACGGGGAGCGCGTCAAAGCAGCGTTTGCCATCACGAACTCCGACAGGGCGGTGGGTGCGAAGTTGTCCGGCGAGATCGCTCGCCGGTACGGCAACGTCGGCCTGCCCGACGACACCATCTCCATCCGCTTCGTTGGCTCGGCCGGTCAGAGCTTTGGCGCCTTCGCCGCGCGCGGCCTGTCGCTCGAGCTCGAGGGTGAAGCGAACGACTACGTCGGCAAGGGACTCTCCGGCGGGCGTCTCATCGTGCGGCACCCCCGCGCTGCGCAGTTCATCCCTGATCAGACCGTTCTCGTCGGCAACACCGTGCTTTACGGCGCGACGTCCGGCGAGGCGTACTTCGCCGGCATCGCTGGAGAGCGCTTCGCGGTTCGCAACAGCGGCGCGACCGCCGTCGTCGAAGGAGTCGGTGATCACGGCTGCGAGTACATGACCGGCGGCACTGTCGTCGTGCTCGGGCGCGTCGGTCGGAACTTTGCCGCGGGAATGAGCGGCGGGATGGCGTTCGTCCTCGACGAGTTCGGCGAGCTCGAGCGCCAGTGCAACATGGGCCTTGTGGATCTCACCCCTGTGACGGACTTCGCCGAGCGCGATCTGCTGCGCCGTCTGATCGAACAGCACGCGCACTACACGGGCAGCGCGCGCGCGAAGCGAGAGCT
>DASSIC010000482.1:0-4282 GCA_035692325.1 Gemmatimonadaceae bacterium
GCGGATAGTCGATGTACTGCGCCTCGTCGCTCACCATGTGATAGTCGATGTGCCACGCTGCCGCACTGAAGAACACGATCGGGATGCCGAAGCGCGCATACATGTAGTGATCGCTGCGACAGTAGGCGTTCGTCGGGTCGCCGTCGCGGTCGAACGAATAGTCCAGCGTGAACCGATGCTGCGGTTGCGCGTTCACCCGGTCGGCGAGATCGCCCAGCTCGGTGGAGAGCCGTCGTGACCCGATGACGACGAGCGCGTTCGCGCCGCCCGGGGGCGCGTCCTCGGGATCGCCACGCCCCATCTGGTCCATGTTCACCTGCGCGACGATCGAATCCCGCGGCACCGTCGGGTGATCGGAGAAGTACTGCGCGCCGTACAGCCCCTTCTCCTCGGCGGTGTGCCAGACGAAGAGCAGGGAGCGCTTCGGCGCGCGGGCGGCCTTCGCGAACGACTCGGCGATCTCCAGCGCGATCACCGCGCCGCTGCCGTCGTCATCGGCGCCGTTGTTGATCGAATCGCGACGCACGGGACGCGCGTGGTGCACGCTGTCGATCGCGACGCGGATGTGCTCCGCCTGCTCGGCCGTCGGCGCGCGCGGTGGATCGTCGGCGCCGCGCGGTCGAGCGATGGCGTTGAACACGCGCACGGAATCGTGGTCGAGTGCCATTGGCAGCACGCCGACGTGGTCGATGTGCGAGCCGACCGCGACGTACTGGTGCTTCAGCACGGGATCGCTGCCGGGGAGGATCGCGACCACGTTCTGCGCGGGGACGTCGGTCGGCGTGTCCACGAACCGTACGCGGCCGGTCAGCGGCCGTCCCTCCTCTCCGATCGTGAGCGTGGACAGCGGAGCGCCGAGAAGACGCTCGCCGGCCGCGGTCGTGAGGAGCAGCACCGTGAGTGCCGGGCCTGGCTTCGTGGAATCGACGTAGGCATCACGGGTGGCGCGGAAGAATCCAGGAACTCCCGCGTCGAGCCCGCCGACGATCACCACTGCGGCGGCGGCGTGATAGCGGAGCAGGTTGTCGCGCGCCCAGAAGTTGAGCATCGGCCGCCCACCCGCGCCGGTCGGCGCGGCGAAGACGACCACTCGCCCGCGCACGTGCTCGGGCGCGACGAGCACCTGGTCGCCGATGCGGCCGCCGTACGTCGTCGGCACGTTGCTGCCCACGAAGGCGCCGCCGTACGGCTGCCCGCCGAGGAAGGTCTGGAGCCCGAGCCTGGGCACGAGCACGTAGTCGGTGAACTGGACGAGATCCGCACCAGGGGAACCTCCGACGCGGAGCGTGGATGCGTTGTCGGGCCGGCGAACCGCGAGCGGTATCGTCTGGAACCACGAACCGTCGTCGCCGGCGGGGCGCAGACCGAGTCGCTTCAGCTCGCGCGCGAGGTAGGCGTTCGCGCGTTGCTGGCCGCGGCGCCCCGCCTCGCGCCCTTCCATGGAATCGTCGGCGACGATGTACAGTCGTGTCTCCAGATCCGCCGCGGTGATCGACGGCGAGGTGGGGCGCGGCGCGTGCGTGCGCGCACCCCCGGGGAGCGCGACCGGCACGCCGGCCGGCGCGATGGGCAGCGGCGCCTGAGCGCCGCTCGACGACGCGGTCGAGGTCAGGCCAGCCAGGAGAAGTAGATGGATCGTGCGCATGCGAGAAAGGTATGCGGCCCTTCTTGCGCGCGCCTGTCGCGGCCTCTCTCTTATCCCTCCCGCAACGACACTCCCGCTCTCGCATCTCGCGCATGCCCGCTGTCGGTAGGAGCGTCTCCCGCAAGGATGGCATCGGCAAGGCCACTGGCCGTACCCGCTACGCCGACGACATCGCGCTGCCCGGCATGCTGTTCGGCCGCACGATCCGCTCGACGATCGCGCACGGTACCGTGCGCAGCGTACGTCCTGCGTTCGACACGGCCGGGTTCACGATCGTGGATCACCGCGACATCACGGGGCGCAACGTCGTCGCCCTGATCGACGACGACCAGCCCTTCCTCGTCGAGCGCACGGTGCGGCACATGGCCGAGCCGATCCTCCTGCTCGCCCACGAGAACAAGGAAGCGCTCCTCGCGGCGAAGGTGGAGATCGAGTACGATGTCGCCGAGCCGCTCTTCGATCCCGAGCAGTCCACGCAGTCGTTCAAGGACATCACGATCGTCAAGGGCGACGTGGACGCCGCGTTCGCGCGAGCCGACGTGATCGTCGAGGGGACGTACCGCACGGGGCATCAGGAGCACGTCTACATCGAGACCAATGGCGTGATCGCCGTGCCCGAGGACGACGGCATCACGGTGTACGGCTCGCTCCAGTGCCCGTTCTACGCGCTCAAGGCGCTGAAGAGCCTCTTCGGCGCCGATGCAAAGCTTCGCGTGGTGCAGACGGAGACGGGCGGCGGCTTCGGCGGCAAGGAGGAGTACCCGTCGATGATCGCCGGCCACGCGGCGCTGCTCGCGCACAAGTCGGGGCGGCCGGTGAAGATCATCTATGACCGCGTGGAGGACATGGTGGCGACGACCAAGCGCCATCCCTCCATCGTGCGCCATCGCACGGGACTCACGCGCGATGGAAAGCTCGTCGCGATGGACGTGAACGTCCTGCTCGACGGCGGGGCCTACAGCACGCTGAGCGGCGTGGTGCTCTCGCGCGGCTGCATCCACGCCGCGGGACCATACCGCTGCGACGACATCCGCATCGTCGGCCGGGCGATGATGACGAACACCCCGCCCAACGGCGCCTTCCGCGGATTCGGTGCGCCGCAGACGGAGTTCGCCGTCGAGGTGCACATGGAGCGCATCGCCGAAACGCTCGACATGGACTCGGTCACGCTGCGCGAGATCAACGCACTGAAGCCGGGTGACCGCACCGCCACCGGTCAGCTGTTGCGCGAGGACGCGAGCGCGCTGCAGGTGCTGGAGGAGGCGGTCCGACGCACCGACTTCCGCCGCAAGCGCGAGACGCTGCGCGGAACGGGCAAGGGGATCGGTCTGTCGCTCTTCCTGCACGGCGCGGGATTCACCGGCGCCGGGGAGGAGCGGCTCAAGTCGAAGGCTCGGCTCGACCTCACCGAGTCCGGCGTGCGGATTCTCGTTGCGTCGACGGAGATCGGACAGGGCACGCGCACGATGCACGCCCAGATCGTGGCCGACGCGCTCGACATACCATATGAAAGTGTCGAGGTCGCGCAGCCCGATACGGCGCTCGTCGCGGACAGCGGACCGACCGTCGCGAGCCGCACCTGCATGATCGTCGGCAAGATCCTCGAGCGCTGCGCGATCGAGATGAAGCGCACGCTCGGCACCATGTCGCCCGCGGAGTACTATGGCGCGAAGGGGCCGCTCTCCGTGACGATGGAGCACGTCCCACCCGACTGGATCCGCTGGAACGACGACACCTACCAGGGCGATGCGTATCCCACCTATGCCTGGGGGTGCGACGTCGTGGAGCTGGAGCTCGATCCCGACACCTATGAAGTACGGCCGACGCATGTCACCGTCGTGCAGGAGTTCGGGCGGCCCATCCACCCCGCGCTCGCACAGGGACAGATCGAAGGGGGCACGGTGCAGGGACTCGGCTACGCGCTGCTGGAGCGTGTGGTGATGCAGGACGGCGCGATGGCCAACTCCACACTCACCAACTACACGATCCCCACCACGCTCGACACTCCGGAGATGGACATCGTGATGCTCGAGAACCACTACGACGGCGGGCCGTTCGGCGCGAAGGGCCTGGGTGAGCTGCCGATGGATGGGCCGGCCCCCGCCGTCGTGAATGCGCTGCGGCATCTGGGTCTCGACCTCCGCGAGATCCCCGCCCTTCCCGAGACGCTCCTCTCGTGCGCTTCACGCTGAACGGCGCGCCGACCGACGTCGGCGCGCATCCCATGAAGCGGCTGCTCGACGTGCTGCGCGAGGAGTGCGGCCTGACCGGCACCAAGGAAGGGTGCGGCGAAGGGGAGTGCGGCGCGTGCACGGTGCTCATCGACGGAGCGCCGGTCTGCTCCTGTCTCGTGCCCTTCGCGCAGGCCGAGAATGCCACGGTCGTCACGATCGAGGGGCTGGGCGACGATCATGCGCTGCAGCGCTGCTTCATGGACGAGGTGGGAGCGCAGTGCGGCATCTGTACGCCGGGAATGATCATGGCTGCGTACGTGCTCGCCCCCGATGCCTCGCTCGACGACATCAAGGTCGGCCTGGCGGGGAATCTCTGCCGGTGCACAGGCTACTCGGCGATCTACCGCGCCGTGCAGAAGGCGCGGACATGAAGACCGCGCTCTCCTCCCTCGAGCTGCGGCGG
>DASSIC010000483.1:0-2139 GCA_035692325.1 Gemmatimonadaceae bacterium
CACAAGCATCCACGCATCGATCCCCGACCCATCGACCAGGCGACGACGATCACCCAGCTCGTCGACGAGACCTTTCTGGCGTACAACGCCGCGCGGCTGCGCGAGGCCTGTCAGATCTTCACCAAGCGCATGCTCGAGGACGACGTCACCGTCGGCGTCAGCTTGACCGGTGCGATGACTCCCGCCGGCGTCGGCATCGCCGCCATCATTCCCCTCATCGAGCACGGCTTCATCGACTGGATGGTGAGCACGGGCGCCAACCTCTACCACGACACGCACTTCGCTATCGGCCTCGACATGCACCGCGGCACCCCGTTCGCCAACGACGTCGAGCTCAAGAAGGATGAGATCGTCCGCATCTACGACATCTTCTTCGACTACGACGTGCTGCTCAGCACCGACGCCTTCTTCCGGAAGATCATCCAAGGGAAGGAGTTCCAGCGGCCGATGAGCAGCGCCGAGTTCCACGCCCTGTGCGGCAAGTACATCCGCGAGCGCGAGAAGGCGCTCGGCATCGGGAACAAGTCGCTCCTCGGCGTCGCCTACGAATGCGGCGTGCCGATCTACACCTCGTCACCCGGCGACTCGTCCATCGGCATGAACGTCGCCGCCCTCGCGCTCGAGGGGAACAAGTGCGTGATCGATCCCAACGCCGACGTGAACGAGACGGCGTCCATCGTGCTCGGCGCCAAGCGTGGCGGCGGCAAGAGCGCCATCATGATCTGCGGCGGTGGGAGCCCGAAGAACTTCGCGCTCCAGACCGAGCCGCAGATCCAGGAAGTGCTCGGCATCGACGAGAAGGGGCACGACTACTTCCTTCAGATCACCGATGCGCGCCCCGATACCGGTGGCCTCTCGGGGGCGACGCCGGCCGAAGCGGTGAGCTGGGGCAAGATCGACCCGGATCGGCTCCCCGACGCCGTGGTCTGCTACCTCGACACCACCGTGGCACTTCCCCTGCTGACGGCGTACGCCCACGCGCGACACAAGCCGCGCAAGCTCAAGCGCCTGCTCGACAAGCGCGCGCACAACATGAAGGTCCTGCGCGACGAGTTCGCCAAGGCGGGCGGCGCGCCCTCCGAACCGAGCGAGACCGATTCGAAGCTGCCCATGCACCGCTGACCGTTCACCGTTCACCGTTCAGGCAATGCCAATCGCCGAGCTGCTGCTGCCGGAGTTCGACTCCGAGGTCCAGACCACGCGCAAGGTGCTCGAGCGTGTGCCCGACGACCGCGGCGAGTGGAAGCCGCACGAGAAGGCGTTCAAGATGGCGCACCTCGCGCAGCTCGTCGCTCGCTTGCCCGAGTGGATCTCGATGACGCTCGAGCAGACGGAGCTCGATCTCGCGCCCAAGGACAAGCCCAAGAGCGCTGGCTACACCGTCGAGAAGACCGCGACGCTGCTCGCCCTGTTCGACAAGAACGTGAAGGCCGGCCGCGCGGCGCTCGCGAAGGCGACGGACGCTGACTTCCAGGTGCCCTGGACGCTGAAGGTGGGCGGCAAGGCCATTGTCACCCAGCCGCGCTACATGGTCCTTCGCCAGATGGTGCTCAATCACCTCGTGCACCACCGCGCGCAGCTCGGCCTCTACCTCCGCCTCACCGATCAGAAAGTCCCTCAGATGTATGGTCCAACGGCGGACGAGGGCTGGTCAGCTTGAAGTGCGTGGCCGTTGACTCACGACTGTTCGACTGACAACTGAAAACAGAGAACCCCGTCGTGAGTCGTCAGTAGGCCGTCACTCAGTCTTCGGTCGGTCCCTCTTCAAGTACCGCTTGAACGAACGCGAGCTTCGAGTACTCCCACCGGCTCACGTACCCCACCGGCTCCTCGCGTCCCAGCACCGCGCCCGCGATCGATCGCACTGTCTCCCCCTGCGCCGCGCGCTCGGCGATCGCCTCGATCGTCTCCTCCAGCCACGCGATCTTCCCCCGCAGTCGCGACGTCGCATCGTCGAGCGGGCCGCGGTGCGCGTCGAGCAGCAGTCGCGGCTCGAGTGCCGCGGCGGTCTTCAGGCTCGCGAGCAGTCGACGCGGCTCTTCGTGCCGATGCGCCACGCGCACCTTCACGCCAAGGAACAGATCGCCCGACACGAGGATCCGCCGCTCGGCGTCCCACACCGCGACATGGTCGGCCGTG
>DASSIC010000484.1:0-2237 GCA_035692325.1 Gemmatimonadaceae bacterium
TCAGGAGGCGGCGAACGGCTGGCGACGTCGCTGGAGCTGCCGCTGCTCGGCCAGGTGCCGCTGTACCCGCGTGTCATGGAAGGGGGCGACGGTGGGCTTCCGATCGTGACGGCGGACGCCGGCTCGTCGGCGGCGCGCGCACTCTCTGCGATCGCCGGTCGCATCGCGGCGACCATCGGCGCCGTGCCCGCGGCCTGACGGCATGACGCTCGGCGGATCGCTACCGGTCGAGTCGCACGAGGGACTCGCGCCGGTCGCGATCACGAACGAGTGGGAGGCCGCACATCTCGTCGCCGACCCGCTGCCGCGCACGATCGCGCGGGTCGCGCTCCCCGCCGTGGCGTCGTCGCTCCTGATGACGCTGTTCTTCTCGGTGGACACCTTCTGGATCGGCACGCGCGTCGGCGCCACCGGGCTCGCCGCGGCCTCGACGGCGGTGTTCTGGATCTGGCTCCTCGTGTCGATCGCCGAGATGGTGAGCGTGGGGCTCACCGCGGTGGCGTCGCGTCGGTACGGGGAGGGGCGCGGATCGGAGGCAGCGCGCATCGCCGGGGATGCACTCGTGCTGGCGCTGGTGCTCGGCGCCCTCTGTGGCATCGCCGGGCTCCTGCTGCTGCCCCACCTGTTCGCCGTGATGCACACGCCGCCCGACGTGTCCGCGCTCGGCGCGCGCTATCTCGGCACCTACTTTCTCGGCGCTCCGCTCATCTTCGGCTTCTTCGCCGTTGATGCCGCATTTCGTGCCGCGGGCGACACGCGCACGTCGTTCCTCCTGCTCAGCGCGTCGGTCGGCGTGACGCTCGTGCTCGACCCGATGCTCATCGTGGGTTGGGGACCGATCCCGCCGCTCGGCGTCTCGGGTGCCGCGATCGCCACCGTGTGTACCCGCGCGGTCGCCTTCGCGCTGGGGCTCACGATCGTGGGACGTCGCGGCGTGCTCCGGGTCGGGCGTCCGGACTGGCGCGTGCTTGCGACCGTGGTTCGCATCGGACTGCCGACGGCGGTGACGGGCGTCGTGTTCTCGCTCATCTACGTGCTCGTCACCCGCACGGCCACGCAGTTCGGTACACCCGCGCTTGCGGCGCTCGGGATCGGGCATCGCGTCGAGAGCTGGCTGTTCATGATCGGCGTGGGCTTCGGCGCGGCCACGGCGGCGATCGTGGGCCAGAACCTTGGTGCGGGGCGCACCGATCGCGCCGCGCGCGCCGGATGGATCTCCGTCGGTTTCTGCACCCTGTTCGGCGTCGTGGCGTGCGTCGTGGAGCTGATTGCGCCGCGCTGGTTCGCGTCGATCTTCAGCCATGATCCAGCCGTGATCACGGAAGCCGCCAGATACCTGCGCATCGCGGCGATCTCCCAGCTTGGCATCTGCGCCGAGATCGTGCTGGAGGGGGCGCTGGGCGGCGCGGGATACACGCTGGCCCCGATGCTCACGTCTACCGCCATCACGGCGAGTCGAATCCCGATCGCGGCCTGGGCCGCGGCGCGCTACGGCATCAACGGACTGTGGTGGACGATCGCGCTCACCGCGCTCGGGCGCGCCGCAGGCATGATGGCCATCTGGCGGTGGGGGCGGTGGAAGCGTAGCTCCATCGCATGACGAGAGATCGATGACGCGGATCATCACGCTGCTCACCGACTTCGGCACCGCCGACGGCTACGTGGGCGAAATGAAGGGTGTGCTCTCCACCGCGGCGACGGGCGTTTCGCTGGTGGACGTGGCGCACGATCTCTCCCCGCAGGACGTGGATGGCGCGCGGCTCGCCCTCGCACGGTACTGGCGCAGGTTCCCACCGGGCACGGTGCACGTCGTCGTGATCGATCCCGGCGTCGGGAGCGAGCGCGCCGCGCTCGCCGTCGAGAGCGAAGGACGCTATCTCGTGGGGCCGGACAACGGTGTGCTCTCGCCGGCGCTCCTGCATACGGGCATGCGCTGCGTTGCGCTGCCGGTTCCCGCGAGCGCCGCGCCAACGTTTCATGGTCGCGACGTCTTCGCGCCGGCGGCGGCGGAGCTCGCCCAGGGGATCGCGCTCGAGGCGCTCGGTGAATCGGTGGCGAGCCCCATCATCCGCCGCACGCCGGAGGCGACGCGACGCGAGGACGGCACGATCGCCGGCGTGGTGATCACGATCGATCGGTTCGGCAACGCCGTCACCAATCTGATGGCGCGGCGCGGCGGCGTGCTGTTCGTCGGCGGGCACCGGCTGCCCCTGTCGCGCTCCTACAGCGACGTGCCG
>DASSIC010000485.1:0-3767 GCA_035692325.1 Gemmatimonadaceae bacterium
GTTCACCGAGCTGTCCGGGCGCCGCACGGCGATTCGCGAGCGCCTCGAGACCGAGTGGAAGCGGCCGCTCGACGAGATGCTGGCGGAGGTGCCGGCGGTGGACATCGACGACGAGTCGCTCCAGGCCGAGGCGGTGGAGCTGCGCCGTCAGCTCGAGCAGCTCGGGCCGGTGAATGCCCTGGCGATCGAGGAGCACGACGAGACGATGAAGCGACACGACTTCCTCGTCGCGCAGCGCGCCGACCTCGCCGACGCCAAGGCGTCGCTGCTGCAGGCGATCAAGGAGATCGACGCCACGGCGCGAGAGTTGTTCCTCGCGACGTTCACGCAGGTGCGCGAAAATTTCCGTCAGATCTTCATGTCGCTCTTCGGCGGCGGCGAGTGCGACCTGCGCCTGGAGAACCCCGATGCGCCGCTCGACTGCGACATCGAGATCCATGCGTCGCCGCGCGGCAAGAAGACCCAGCGCATCAACCTGCTGTCGAGCGGGGAGCGCGCGCTCGTGGCGCTGTCCCTGCTGTTCGGCATCTTCCTCACCAAGCCCAGCCCCTTCTGCCTGCTGGACGAGGTGGACGCGCCGCTCGACGACGCGAACGTCGGCCGGTTCGTGCGGATGCTCAACCAGTTCAAGAGCCGCACGCAGTTCATCGTCATCACCCACAATCCGCGCACGACGACCGAAGCCGGTGACGCCGTGTACGGCGTGACGATGCAGGAGCCGGGTGTGTCGTCGCTCGTGAGCGTGCGGATGCGTGGACCGTCCACGGAGGGCGCGGTGGACGACATCCTGTCCGAGCCGGAGACGGAGGCGGCCGGCGTGGCGACGTGAGCCCGGCCGCGTCCTGATGCGCCTCACCACGCTCGGCACCGGCACGGTGTCCCTCTCGCCGGCGCGCGTCTGCGCCGGCTACCTGGTCGAGGCGGGCGCCGTGCACATGTTGGTGGACTGCGGCAGCGGGGTGGCACATCGGCTCGTGCAGAGGGAGCTGGACTGGGCCGGCATCACGCACGTCGCGTTCTCGCACTTTCACACGGACCACATCAGCGATTTCGCGACGCTGGTGCAGGCGTGGCGCTACGGCCAGCTTCCGCCTCGCTCCGCGCCGCTGGCGGTCATCGGGCCGGTAGGGACGATCGACCTGCTCGAGCGCATGGCCGCGCTGCACGGGAGCTGGCTGCGGGATCCGGGCTTTCCCATCGGAGTCATCGAGCTGCCGGCCGGCTCGTCACGAGAGGTCGGGGACGGCATGACGATCGACTGCCTCAAGGTGCCCCATACGGCGGAGAGCGTGGCATATTCCATCAGGCGCGGTGGCCGGCGGCTCGTCTACTCGGGGGACATGGGCTACGATCCCATGTTCGGCGAATGGGCGCGTGGGGCCGACCTTCTGCTCTGCGAGTGCTCGCTCCCCGAGGAACTGGCGATCGAGTCGCACCTCACGCCCGCGCGCTGCGGGGCGCTCGCCGCGGCGGCGCTGCCGAAGCACCTCGTGTTGACGCACTTCTACACCCCGGTGGAACGGGTCGACGTTCGCGGCATCATCGCGGCGCACTACGCCGGACCGGTTACGCTCGCCGAAGACGGCTCCACGTTCGAGATCGAGGAAGACTGATGCTGGTGGTGATGAGTCACGACGCCACGCGCGAGCAGGTGGCACGCGTCGTCGAGATGATCGAGGAGATGGGGTACCAGGCGCGCCCGATGCCCGGCGCGCAGCGCACATCCGTGGGACTCGTCGGCAACGACGGCCGCGTGGACGGTTCACGGTTCGAGTCGCTCGCCGGGGTGGCCGAGGTCATTTACGTCTCCAAGCCGTACAAGCAGGTCTCGCGCGAATGGCGGCAGGAGAACACCCTGGTCACCATCGCACCAGGTGTCGTCTTCGGCGGTCAGGAGATCCCGATCATCGCCGGCCCCTGCTCCGTCGAGTCCGAGAAGCAGATCGTGCTCGCGGCGCAGCAGGTGCGCGACGCCGGCGGCGCCGCGCTCCGCGGCGGTGCCTACAAGCCGCGCAGCTCACCGTATTCCTTTCAGGGGCTCGGACGAAAGGGACTGGAGATGCTCGCGCTCGCGCGGCGCGAGACCGGCCTGCCGATCGTCACCGAGGCGCTCGATGACGAGGGCGCGCACTTCGTCGCCGAAGTGGCCGACTGCATCCAGATCGGCGCGCGCAACATGCAGAACTATTCGCTGCTGCGGACCGTCGGGCGCATCGGCAAGCCGGTGCTGCTGAAGCGCGGGATGTCCGCCACGATCACCGATCTGTTGATGAGTGCCGAGTACATCCTGGCCGAGGGGAACAGCCAGGTGATCCTGTGCGAGCGGGGGATCCGCAGCTTCGATCCCTCCACCCGCAACCTGTTCGACCTGACGGCGATTCCCCTCGTGCAGAAGCTGTCGCACCTCCCGATGGTCGCGGATCCGAGTCACGGAACCGGCCTGCGCGACAAGGTGCTGCCGATGGGACGCGCCGCGATCGCCGCGGGCGCGGATGGCCTGCTCGTCGAGGTGCATCCCGATCCGGACCGTGCCCTGTCGGATGGCGGTCAATCGCTCTTTCCCGATCAGTTCGAGCGATTGGTGCGCGAGGCACGGACGATCGCCGATGCGATCGGCCGTTCGCTCACGCCGGCGCCAGGGACCACCGCGGGGGCGAGGGGGTAGCAACGGTGAACGCTTCTGGGGTCGCAGCGGTGAACGCTTCTACGGTTCACGGTTCACCGTTCACCGTTCACTGTTCAGCCACCTGATCACATGACCACTCGCCGTCCGCTCCTCCTTGCCGCCGCACTGTTCCTTCTCGCGTCCGGGAGCGCCGGCGCCCAACAGCGCGATCTCCTCGATCGCGCCGTGACGGCGTGGACGAAGGTCAGGACGGCGCGCGCGACGTTCGAGCAGACGATCGTCAATGCGCTGACCGGGAACACGCTCACGGCCACTGGCGAGTACCAGCAGCAACGCCCCGGCAAGCTGTCGGTGAAGTTCAACGATCCGGCCACCGATCGCATCGTCGCGGATGGAAAGCACGTGTGGCTGTATCTGCCGAGCAGCGCACCGGGCCAGGTCATCCGCACGACGCAGGGCGCCGGCGGCACCGGGACGGTCGATCTGTCCGCGCAGTTCCTCACCGCGCCCCGGAGCCGCTACAACGTGACGGCCGGCGGCAGCCAGGTCGTGAGCGGGCGGGCCACGCACGTCTTCACGCTGGTGCCGAAGACCGCGAACAGCGCGCCCTTCAAGACGGCGACCGTCTACATCGACGACGCCGATGCGACGATCCGGCAGTTCGCGGTGACGGAGCAGAACGGCGTGCAGCGCACAGTGCGCCTGACGTCGTTCCGCACCAACGTGCCGGTGGATGCGAGCGCGTTCCGCTTCACCCCGCCGAGCGGTACACGCATCGTCGAGCGCTGACGGCGGCGCGGACCGCTAGCTGCGCCGCCCCTTCTCCAGCAGCGCCTTCGGCGAGTCCACGCCCTGGAGCAGCTCCAGCGCCTTCATCAGCGTGGGATCCTCACGAAGACTGCGTGCGGCCTCGGCACGCGGACCGAACACGTAGCGGGCGATCTGTGAGCCGAGTGCACGCGTCACGAGCGGCGCGGCGGAATCGTACACTGCGCGCGACACGCCGACGTTCCGCGACTGGAGCCGCCGATAGAGCTCGTCGCGCATGGCGGCCGTGACGACGAACTGCGCGTTCGGCACGGCGCCGGACCCCTTGAGCGACAGCGCGTAATCCACCATCACGTCGCGGAACTGGCCGACC
>DASSIC010000486.1:0-2520 GCA_035692325.1 Gemmatimonadaceae bacterium
AAGACCGTCGTCCCGTGCCGACGTATCCGCATCTTGTCGTACTTCGCGAGCAGGGGGCGCGGAACGGCGCGGGCCGTCGCGTCGCGCTTCTGGCGCGCCTCGGCCATCTCCTTCTCGATCGCGACACGATCGGCGTCGAGCGTCCCGCGCACCTCCGCCTGTCGGCTCTCCACCTCGACGAGCTGCTTCTCGAGATCGGCGATCTCGTGTCGCATCTCGTTGACGCGCCCCTGGATGTGGGTGGCGTCGCGCTCGCTCTCTTCCACCATGCGCTTGGTCTGCTCCAGCTGCGCCAGCGCCGCGGTGGCCTCCCGCGGACTGGCGACACTCTCGTACTGTCGCTGGCTGCGCTCGGCGAGCTGGCGATGCGTCTCGATCCGTCCGCGCGCCTCGCGCA
The DNA here is from genome assembly GCA_035692325.1 of Gemmatimonadaceae bacterium. GTDB lineage: Bacteria > Gemmatimonadota > Gemmatimonadetes > Gemmatimonadales > Gemmatimonadaceae > AG11. The sequence goes on from DASSIC010000486.1 coordinate 398, forward strand.
CACGCGATTCCTCCGCTTCCACCGCCTTGCGTGCGCGCTCGAGGGCGGTCGCGACCTTGCCGCGCTCCTTCTCCAGCGCGGCGAGCCTGGGTGCGAGCGACGCGAGCCGCGCCTCCAGTGCATAGATCCCGAGGTCGTCGTTCTGGACGGCGAGGAGGGCGGACACGTCGGGGTGCATAGAGACCGGATGAGCGGATGAACGGAGGAGCGGACGAGGGAACGACCGCTCGTGGATCATAACTCAGTACACGACGTTCTAGCGAAACTGCTTCCAGGGCCCGCCGCCGAGCGACCGCAATTCTTCCACCAGTCGCATCTTCTCCTGCGTCAGCGAGTCCTTCTCCGCGCTGGCCGCGAGCGGCATGAGGGAGTCGATCTCCTCCATGCGCCGCGCCAGATCGGCCTTGTGGATGGCCGCCAGGCTGCCGGCAACCACCTCATCGGCATGTTCGAGCCCGCCCGTTTCCTCGAGCAGGTCCTGCATCACCACCACGGCATCGCCAGACAGCGCGCCGGCCAGCACGTCGAAGCCGGCATCCGTCCCGTGCTCGATGAGCGCCGCAAAGATCTGGCGCAGGTCGGGGTCGTGAAAGCTGTCGGTGCCCACGCGCTCGATGACCTGCTCCACGTAGCCGGGGCGATGCAGGAGCACGCGCATCAGCTCCCGTTCGGCGGCCGCCCCGCGCTCGCTGCCGATACGGCGACGCTCGCCACGGCGGACCCGCGCAATGTCCGGCGGCGGTAGTGGGCGCCCGCGCTGCTCGCGCTCGTGTGGCTCCGCGGTTTCCGCAGGTCGGCCAGGGCGCGTCCCGCGTGTCCGCGCCGGTGCGGTGAGCTCGCGTTCGAGCAGATCACGCGTCACTCCCGCGGCGGTGCTCGCGTGGCCGAGGTACATGTCGCGCGTCAGCGGATCACTCGTGGCGCGCAGCGTCGGGAGCAGGCGGTCCAGCGCCTGGCGCTTCTTGCGCAGGTCGGCGAACCAGCCGCCGCGCTCGAGGATCTGGATCTTCCGCTCGAACACGTCGATCGACGACGCCAGCTGTGCTTCCAGTCCGCGCGCGCCGTTGGCGCGCACGAAGGAATCGGGATCTTCGCCCTCGGGCAGCGTCACCACCTGCACCGATGCGCCCTGACGCAGCAGCTCGTCGCCGGAACGGAAGGTGGCCTTGAGCCCCGCCTTGTCCGAATCGTAGAGGAGGTACACGCGATCGGTGTAGCGGCGGATCAGCTTGGCCTGATCCTCGGTGAGCGCCGTGCCCATCGGCGCGACGACGCTCTCCACGCCGGCGCCGATCAGGCGCATCGCGTCGAAGTAGCCTTCCACGACCAGCATGCGCTCGTCACGCCGCGCCGCCTGCTTCGCCCAGTTCAGCCCGTACAGCAGCTTGCCCTTGCTGAAGATCGGCGACTCCGGCGAGTTCAGGTACTTGGGCTCACCGGGGCCGAGCAGCCGCCCACCAAATCCCACCACGTGGCTCGAGATGTCGTAGATCGGGAACATGAGGCGGCCGCGAAAGCGCGGGCGAGGTTCGGTCGCCCCTTCGGGAGTAATCAGCAGCCCCGCCTCCTCCAGGCGCGCATCGTCGAAGCCCAGCGTGTTGAGATACGCGCGCATCAGCCCGATCTCGCGCGGTGCGAATCCCAGCCCCACGCGGTCCGCCAGCTCGCGCGAGACGCCGCGCTGCTCCACGTACGCTCGCGCCTCACGCCCGAGCTCATCCTCCCACAACGTCTTGCGGAAGTACTCGGCGGCGGCGCCGTTCACCTCCCAGAAGGGCTCGCGCTCGTCCTTCTCGTCCGGCCCTCGGCGCGACTGCGTCTCGACGACTTCCACACCCGACTTCTCCGCCACCATGCGCACGGCCGTCGGCCAGTCCACGCCGAGTCGCGTCGTCAGGAACTTGAAGACGTCGCCGCTCTCGTGGCACACGAAGCAGTAGTACATCTGCTTCTTCGGCGAGACGGAGAAGTTGCGATGCGTGCCCTGGTGGAAGGGACAGGGGCCACGATAGTCCGTTCCCTGTCGCTTCAGCTCGACGTACTCGCCGATGATCCCGACGATGTCCGCCGTCTCGCGAACGCGCTCGATCGTCTGCTCGCTGATCACGCGAACACCGCGATCG
>DASSIC010000487.1:0-2716 GCA_035692325.1 Gemmatimonadaceae bacterium
GCCCGTATTTCCCTCGTACGACTTCATCGACGTGCTGTCCCTCGAGGGCGGTCCGAGTCTCTCCTGCCGGTTCGTAGCATGAGCACCCCTGTCGTCGCCCTCATCGGCCGCCCCAACGTGGGCAAGTCCGCGCTGTTCAACCGCATCATCGGAGAGGACGAAGCCATCGTCTCCGAGGAGGCGGGCACCACGCGCGACCGTCACTTCGCCCGCGCGGAGTGGAATGGCCGCGCCTTCTGGCTCGTGGACACCGGCGGGCTGTCCGACGATCCCAACGCGCCGATGGACCGGGAGATCCGCGCTCAGGTGGCCACGGCGATCGAGGAGGCGGACATGATGCTGTTCATCGTGGACGCGAACGCCGGGCTGCACCCGAGCGACTACCGGGTCGCGGAGATGATCCGCACCACGGGCAAGCCGTGGATGCTCGTGGCCAACAAGGTCGACGATCCGAGCCGCGTGGACTTCTACGAGTTCTACAACCTCGGCGCCGGCGATCCGTTTCCCGTGTCGGCGCAGAACGGCAAGAATTCGGGCGACCTGCTCGACGAGCTGGTGAACCGTCTGCCCGAGAGCGTGCCGGAGGACGAGACCGCGCTGCGCGTTGCCGTCGTCGGGCGGCCGAACGTCGGCAAGTCGTCGTTCGTCAACAAGCTCCTCGGCGAGGAGCGGCTCGTCGTGAGCGAGATCTCCGGCACCACGCGCGACGCGATCGACACGCCCATGACGTATCACGGGCGCAAGCTGATCTTCGTCGATACGGCGGGACTCCGGCGGCAGACCAAGATCGACGACGGCATCGAGTTCTATTCGTCGCTGCGCACCCGCCGCGCGATCGAGCGCGCCAACATCTGCGTGCTGCTCATCGATGCGACGGAAGGGGAGTTCCACAATCAGGACCTCACGATCGCGAACATGGCGTGGGAAGCGGGGCGCGGGCTCATCGTCGTCGTGAACAAGTGGGACCTGGTGGAGAAGGACGACAAGGCGGTGCACAAGTTCGAGAAGAAGGCGCACGAGAAGGCGCCCTTCCTCAAGCACGTGCCCTTCCTGTTCACCTCCGCGCTCACGGGGCAGCGCGTCTCCAAGATCCTCGATCTCATCCAGGTCGTGGACGAGCAGTCGCGCGTGCGCATCAGCACGTCGCAGATCAACGAGCGGCTCGCCGAGCTGCTCGCGCGCCGTCAGCCGTCGCAGGCGGCCGGCCGCGAGGTGAAGCTCAACTACGCCACGCAGGTGAGCGTCGCGCCGCCGACGATCGCCTTCTTCGGCAACCATCCGGACCTCGTGGAGGAGCACTACGTGCGGTTCCTCCACAACGGCTTCCGCGAGACGTATCCGTTCACCGGCAACCCGCTGCGCATCCTGCTCCGGCGGAAGAGCGGCACCGAGCGGACGGCGGCGAACTAGCGTGCATCCGGCGCTCGCGCTCGTCCTCTCGTACGTCTCGGGCTCACTCCCCTTCGCGTGGCTGGCGGGGAAGGCGGCTGGCGTCGACCTGCGACAGCAGGGGTCGGGCAACCTCGGGGCGACGAACGTCTTCCGCGTGCTGGGCTGGAAGATCGGCCTCGCTGTCTTTCTCGCCGACGCACTGAAGGGAGCACTGCCGGTGCTGCTGCTGCCACCGCGGATCACCAGTCAGATGAATCCGACGCTGTGGGCGATTGCCTGCGGGGTGGCGGCGATCGCGGGCCATGTGCGGCCGATCTTCCTGCGCTTCCGGAAGGGGGGCAAGGGTGTCGCGACCGCGGCCGGGGTGTTCTTCGCCCTCGCGCCCGTGCCGATGCTCGTGACCTTCGCCGTGTTCGTCGCGGTGGTGCTCGCCAGTGGCTACGTGTCGCTCGGCAGCCTGTTGTCGGCGATCATGCTGCCGACGCTTCTGCTCTGGACGCAGGGCGCGCGCTCGCCGCTGTTCATCGTGAGCATCGTCATCGCCACCTTCGTCTTCTGGACCCATCGGGCGAACATCGGGCGCCTGCGTCGCGGCGAGGAGCACCGGTTCGGCAAGCGAGGGCGCGCATGAGAGGGCGGCGCTGATGCGGTGCGCCGTGATCGGAGCGGGCGCGTGGGGAACGGCGCTCGCCGACGTGCTCGCCCGCAACGGACACGACGTCGTGCTGTGGGCGTATGAGCCCGATGTCGTCGCGTCGGTCAACGCGCGCCACGAGAATCAACGCTTCCTCGCGGGCGCTGCACTCGATCCCGCTCTGCGCGCCACATCGAGCTTCCACGACGCGCTGTCCGGGACCACCCTGGTCTGCGTCGCCACACCCGCCCAGCACCTGCGCGCGATCATGCGGCAGGCGGCGGCGAGCCTTCCCCCCTCGGCCACGGTCTGCGTGGCGTCCAAGGGGATCGAGCGCGACACGCTGGCGCTCATGAGCGACGTCGTCTCCGTAGAGGCCCCGGGCCGACCCGTCGTTGCGCTGTCGGGCCCCAGCTTTGCCGCCGAGGTCGTCGCGCGGCAGCCGACCGCGATCGTCGCCGCGTCCGAGGATCACGCCGCCGCCGAGCTGGTGCAGGAGGCGTTCAGCAATCGCACCCTCCGGATCTACACGGCCGATGACATCATAGGCGTGGAGCTGGGCGGCTCGCTCAAGAACGTGATGGCGGTGGCCACCGGCATCTGCGAGGGGGCGGGATTCGGCTTCAACTCGCGCGCGGCGCTCATCACGCGCGGACTCGCCGAGATGACCCGACTCGGCACCGCCATCGG
>DASSIC010000488.1:0-5326 GCA_035692325.1 Gemmatimonadaceae bacterium
TCGGAGGAACCGGACGGTACCGAGCTACAGCTCGCGCTGGCCGACAATCCCGCGGCGACGGCTTACCAACGCGCGCTCCTTGAGCGGGGCCAGCCGGCGGTGATGTTCAATACGGACGACGTGAAAGGGGACTACGAGCGCATCAAGGCGCGCGGCGGCGAATTCAAGCTGCCGCCCACCGAAGTGACCGGTTCGATCATCGCGCAGCTGAACGACGGCTGCGGCAACCTCGTGCAGCTCGTGCAGCTGGCACGGTGGTAGGCCGGTCATGGCCCTGATCGTGCATTCATTTAGTAGCGCGTGACCAACCTCGACAACGTAAACACCCTGCTGCGTGTCCACCTCGGTGGCACGGTCGTCGGGCTCCCTGCCTCCTCGGTGCGGGAGCTCGTGCGCGCTGTGGCCATCACCTCCATGCCGGGCGCTCCGGAGATCATCGAGGGCGTCGTGAACGTGCGGGGGCAGCTCGTGCCGGTCATCGACGTCCGTCGCCGACTCGCGCTTCCCGCCAAGGCGCTCGACCCGAATGAGTTCCTCGTCATCCTGCGCGAGGGGACTCGCACGCTCGCAATGCGCGTGGACGACGTGGACGACCTGGTCGAGATCCCGTCAGATGGCGTGGAACCGTCCGCTGAGCTGTCGCCCGCGTTGCGCGACCTCGCCGGGCTGACGGCGCGCGCCGACGGTGTGCTCGTGATCTACGATCCCGGAGCGTTCGTGTCTCAGGCCGAGGCCGAAGCGGTCGACGCGCTGTTGTCCAACAGCTCGTGACGGCCGCGCGCGCGCGCCATGTCGCGACCCCTCGCGCCCAGGGTTGGACCGATCCCGCCTTTGCGCGGGTGGCCGAGGTGGTACACCTCGTGTCCGGGCTGGTCTTTCCGCCGAACCGCCAGCCCGCCGCCGAAGCGGGGATGCGCCGCGCGATGGCCTCGCTCCGCATCGCCGATCCCGATGCGCTGGGCCGCGCCGTGCAGGGCGCTGGCGAGGCGCGCGACGCCGTCCTGGCCGAGCTGACGGTCGGCGAGACGTACTTCTTTCGCGAGTCCGGACAGCTCGACGTACTCCGCACCGACATCCTCCCTTCCCTGCTCGAGAAGCGGAGCGACGCGGCGCCGCTACGCATCTGGAGCGCCGGAAGCGCGTCGGGCGAGGAGCCGTACACGCTCGCCATCCTGCTGCGCGAGCTCGGGTGGCCGCATGCGGCGCGCATCCTCGGCACGGACATCTCGCGTCCTCGCCTGGCAAGTGCGCAGCGCGGGCGCTACACCCGGTGGTCGCTTCGGGGCGTGTCGGAGGAGCGGATCGCGCGCTGGTTCGAGCGGCGCGGTTCTCACTTCCAGCTCGATCGGGCCATCACGGCTGCCGTGCAGTTCGCGCCGCTCAACCTCATCGCCGACGAGTATCCTTCGGCCGCGACGACGACGCTCGGGCAGGACGTCGTGCTCTGCCGCAACGTTCTCATCTACTTCGACATGGAGTCGGTGGCGCTGATCGCCGCGCGGCTGCTCGCGTCGCTCGCGCCCGACGGCTGGTTGCTCCTTGGCGCCTCCGATCCGCCGCTGAATGGGCTCGTACCCTGCGAGGTCGTGATGACACCGGGGGGCGTGGTGTATCGTCGTGCCGACCGCGCGCCGGCGAGCGAGCGAACCGCGACGTTCGCCTTCCCGATCGCGGCGACGGAAGCGACGTGGCTGTCGCCGCTCTCCCCGCTTCTCCTGGCCCCGGCGGCGATCGACGTCGACGCTGTCGTCTTGAGCGAAGAATCTGGCCTCGAGCGTAATGAAGGGGAGGTCGCGTCAATTGTCGTCCTGAGCGAAGCGAAGGACCCGCACGTGCAGCTCCTTCGCGATGCTCAGGACGACAACGGTTTCGAGCCCGAGCTGGCCGCGTACCTCGCCGCCGACTACGCGCGCGCCGAAACACTCGCCCGCGAATCGCTGGCGCGCGACGCTGGCCGCCTCGCACCGTGGGTCGTGCTCGTCCGGGCGCTGGCGAATCAGGGACGCCTTCGGGAAGCCGACGAAGAATGCGTGCGCGCCCTCGACCTGCACCGCCTCGCGCCCGAGCTGCACTACCTGCACGCCACGCTGCTCCGCGCCGCCGATCAGCATCGCGAGGCGGCGAACGCCGCGCGCCGCGCGCTGTATCTCGATAGCCGCTTCGTCATGGCGCACCTGCAGCTCGGCGACCTGCTCGCGCATCTGGGCGAGACGCCGAGGGCGGCGCGCGCGTTCGAGCGCGCCGCCCGCGAGCTTGATGGCCTGTCGGACGACGAGCCGGTGCCCGCCGCCGACGGCGTATCGGCGTCGCGCCTGCGCCAGATCGCCGACATGCGGCTTCGCGGCATGAACGCGACCCCGCCCCGATGAGCGACGCCACGCTCGAGGAGCGCATGGCCGCCGTGCGCGCCGCCGCCGACCGCGATCGCACGCGATCACCCGAGGCGGCACGCGCGCTCCTCGAGGCACGCGCGCGACGCCTCGCGCGCCCCGCCGATGCCGACGAGGGCGCGCCACAGGCCATGCTGGACCTGCTCGTCGTGCAGGTGGGCGACGAGCGGCTCGCGGTACCTGTGGCTTCCATCGTGGCGATCGCCCGCATCGGAAGCATCGCTCCTCTCCCGCGCGCCGTCGCGCCCGTCTACGGCGTGACCGCCTGGCGCGGGCGGCCGCTCACCGTGCTCTCCCTTGGCAGCGGGCGCCCGATCATCACGGCGGAAACGCGGCTCGTCGTGCTGGGCTCCGGCGCGCGGGCCGCGCTCACCGTCGTTGTGGATGCCGTGGACGACGTCGCGCGCGTGGAGCGCTCGGCGCTCAGTCCCGTGGGGTCCGGGCCGCGGCACCGCTACGCCCTCGGCGTGACTCCCGACGGCCTGCTCGTCGTGAACGCCGAGACACTGCTGCATCCGGAAACGCTTTCGACATGATTTTTTCTCCCGACTGTTCGAGGATTCGATGAAATGGACCATTGGCCGGCGCATCGCCGGCGCACTCGCGATCGAGCTGACCCTGCTGCTGATCGTGGCGGTCATCGGCGCCGTTGCGCTGGGCCGCGCGACGACCGCCTACGAGCAGGCGCTCGCGGTGCGGCGCACACAGGTGGCCCCGGCGATCCGCGCCGAGTCCGAGCTGCGCGGCGCCAACGTGGAGCAGCTTCGGCTGTTCGTGGCGGACGACCAGCGCTACGCCAAGGCGCGCGACAGCCTGGTCGACGTGTCGCGCAAGATCATCGCGGGGTTGCGCGAGAACGCCGACACGGGGGCGGACAGCGCGCGATGGGTCAACGCGGAAGCGTTGCTGACGCGCTGGAACGCGGCGATGGTCACCTCCAGTGGGGCGCAGGCGGCCGGCAACAGGATGGAGGCGCTGCGCATCCGCGCCGCCACGGTCGAGCCGCTGCGTACCGAGCTCGACTCGATGATTCGCGGCGGCGTGAACCGCGCGCAGAGCTACGGCGACGAGCTCGCCGCCTCGGGCGCGTCGGCGGCGCAGCGAGCGAAGGAGATGATCCTGCTCGGCTCGCTCATCGCGCTCGTCGTCGGGCTGATCGCGGGCTACCTGATCAGCCGGTCGATCAACCGGCCATTGCAGGAGACGGCGAACGTCATCGCATCGAGCAGCGCGGAGATCCTGGCCGCGACGACCGAGCAGGCGGCCGGAACGAACGAATCGATGGCCGCCGTCACCGAGACGGTCGCCACGGTGGACGAGGTCGCGCAGACGGCCACGCAATCCGCGCAGCGCGCGCGCGCCGTGGCCGATGCGGCGCAGCGTGCCGCCGAGGGAGGGCGCGCCGGACGCAAGGCGGTGGGAGAGTCGGTGCAGGCGATGCAGCTCGTGCAGACGCAGGTGGAGACGATGGCGCGTGGCATCGTCGCGCTGGCGGAGCAGGCGCAGGCGATCGGCGAGATCACAACCGCGGTGAGCGACATCGCCGAGCAGACGAAGCTGCTCGCGCTGAATGCCGCCGTGGAGAGCACGCGCGCCGGCGAGCATGGCCGCGGATTCGCGCTGGTCGCCGCCGAGATCAAGGCGCTTGCCGGCGAGGCGAAGGAATCGACGACGCAGGTGCGCAAGCTGCTGGGCGAGATCCAGCGCGCCACGAGCGCGGCGGTGATGGCGACGGAACAGGGCACCAAGCAGACCGCGGCCGCCGTGCGACAGGTGAGCCAGGCCGGAACGATCATCGACCAGCTGGCGGGCGTGGTGGAAGAGTCGGCGCAGGCCGCGGCGCAGATCGTCGCCTCCGCGGGGCAGCAGGCGCTCGGCATGGACCAGATCCGCCAGGCGATCGCGAACATTCACGACGCCACGCAGCAGAACCTCACCGCGACGCGCCAATCCGAAGCCGCGGCGCAGAACCTCACGTCGTTCGGCTCGCGGCTCGTGGAGCTGGTGGGTGCGCGAGGGCGCGGGTGACGGTGAACGGCGTGTCGCCGCAACGGGAGTCCGCACGTGCCGAATGACGCGCTCGGGGCGCGGCTGCTCGCCATCTTCGGCGAGGAGCTGGGGGAGCAGGTGCAGCAGCTCAACGATTTCCTGCTCGCACTCGAGCGCGCACCGTCGGACGCCGAGTCGCTCGGCGGCGTGTTTCGCGTGATGCATACGCTCAAGGGCGCCGCGCGCGCCGCGGGCGTGCTCGAGGTGGAGAGCCTCTGCCATCTGCTCGAGACCGACCTCGCGCGTGCACGCGACGCCGCCACTCCCCTGGGTGGCGCGGCCATCGCCCTGTTGTTCGAGGCGGCTGACGCGCTCGGCGACGCGCGCGACCGACTCGCGGCCGGCACGTCGCTCGCCGAGGGCCCGATCCAGACGGTGCTCGAGCATGCGCGCGGGCGTGGCGCGCCGGCCGCGCAGCGACGCATGTCGCCCGCGACGCCCGCCGCCCCAGCCGCCGCGGTGTCGCCGGCGGTGCCGGCGCCGACCGTTCCATCGATCGCGCCAATCGTGTCCGCCGCGCCTGAGCAGGGCCGCGACGAGCTGGTGCGCGTCGGCCTGCACCACGTGGACGCGATCTCCAATGCAGCCGGCGAAGTGACGAGTCTCGCCGCCGTGCTGAGCGAGCGCGCCGACGACCTGGCGGCGCTGCGCCAGCGAGTGCGCACGCAGCGCCAGCGTGCGGAGCACCGCGAGGATGGCACGCTGGCCGAGCTGGATCGCGAGATCACGCGGCTGCTGCGCCGCGCCGGCGAGGATGCGCGCACCCTGGGCTCGGTGTCAGGACGTCTGACCGGCACGGCACGACGTCTTCGCCAACGCTCGCTGCGCGAGCTCACCGAGACGCTCCCGCGCGTCGTGCGTGACGTCGCGCTCGAGGTGGGCAAGCC
>DASSIC010000489.1:0-3304 GCA_035692325.1 Gemmatimonadaceae bacterium
AGCTCGATCCCCGTCACGTGCGGCATGTCCACGTCGAGCACCAGCAGGTCGGGGCGGACCTGGTCGAGCACCGACCAGAATCGCAGCGGGTCGGAAATCGTGTGCACCTCTCGCCCGCTCCAGCCGAGCACCGTCCGCAGCAGCTCGAGGATGCGCGGATCGTCGTCCACCGCGAGCACCCGTCGTGGCGCGGCCGACGCATGTCCGGCCAGTTCGAGTACGTGGGTGACTATCGTGGAAGGGCTCGACGACAGCTCGACGAATCGGCGCGCGCCGCGCCGCGCCGCCTCCACCCGCACCGCGTCGGCGTCGCGGGGGGCGAGCACGAGCCCCGCCGCGGAACGCTCCGCATTCGCCAACGCTTCCACGAGATCGAGCGAGGGCGCCGCCTGGTCCATCGTCGCGATGCACACCGCGACGACCGTCGGTACCTCCCGCTCGGCGAGCGATCGTGCCGACCCCGGATCGGGGGCGATGACGACGCGCACTGCGCGCGCGGCACCTTCGCTCACCATCCGCTCGTTCAACGCACCGTCGGCGCCGACGAGCAGCAGCGTGACCTCCTCGCGCCGCTGCTCGCCCGCCGGCTCCGACTCGGCGAGCCGCGGCGTGCCTTCGAGATCGGCGCGCAGCATCAGCAGCTGCTCGGCCATCGGCACGGCGTCCGCCGGCGCCAGGCCGGCGAGCGAGAGCTGCTCCTCGATCTGTCGCGCGATCTGCGTGCTGCGCGGGAAGCCGAAGCTCCCCGCGGCGCCCGCGAGCTTGTGCGCCTCGCGCTGGGCGTCGAGCCGCTGCTCGTTCGTGAGCGCGCCGTCGAGCAGCGCCATCGCCGCCGAGTCGATGACGTCGATGCGGGCAAGCGTCGGCTCGCGAAAGCGCGCCCACACCGCGGCGATCCCCGCGCCCACGCGCGATTCTCGCGACACGGGCGTGGCCGGCAGCACTGGCACTCCCGCCAGCTCCCCCAGATGCCGCAGCGTCTCTTCCACGTCGAGCGGCAGAAACAGCAATCGGCTCACCGACAGCTCGTCCACGAGCTGCGACGGCAGCGACGGATCGGCGGGGGTGGCGAGGCAGCAGACGACCTTCGTCGCCGAGAGTGTGCCGGCCCTGCGCCAGGCGCGCAGCGTCGCCGCCGGATCGTCGCCGAGCGACCAACCAGCGAGCGCGAGCACCTCCGGTGCTTCGCGGACCCGCTCGCGCAGCTCGTCGTCGGTCGCGGCCTCGAGCACCGTGCAGCCGTCCAGGCGCGCGCGCAAGGCGGCGACGATCTCCTGCGGCAGCCCCGCCACGACGAGGGTGGCGACCGGCTCGCGCGCCATGGCTATCGACCCCCGATCAGCGCCGCGACCTGAGAGGCGAGCGCCGCGGCGTCGAAGGGCTTGGCGATCACCCCGCGCACGTCGAGCCCCTGCAACCGCTCGGAGCCTGGCCCGCGCACCGTGCCGCTGAGCAGGATCACCGGCAGGTCGCGCAGCGCAGGGTCGGCGCGGATCATGCCGAGCGCCGCGATCCCGTCGATCTCCGGCATCATCACATCCATCAGGACGGCGTCGGGGCGACGCGCGCGCGCGGCGGCGAGCCCCGACGTCGCGTCGTTCGCCGTCTCGACCTCGAACTCGCCGTCCAGCTCGAGGAACAGCTTCGCGAGCTCGCGCATGTCCTCGGCGTCGTCGATGAGGAGCAGGCGTCGCGCCGTCATGGCATCACCCAGTCCGCGCCGACGACGAGCGTGCGATGCTCACGCGTCCCCCCCGCCGCCTGCTCCTCGCGCTCGTACCCGACGCCGTAGCGCAGCCGCAGCCGCTCACCCAGGGGCCGCAGTCGCTCGATGTGCGCCGCCCACCCGTGCAGCGTCTCCGCCCGCGCGAGCCGCAGCGGATCACGCGCCTCGGGATCGGCCCCCGCGCTCGCGGTCAGCGTCATCGAGGCGTAGTCGTAGCGTCCGGAGAAATAGCGGCGCGCCACACCGGAGAGCGCGCGCGCGTGCTCGCCGGAATAGCTCGTATACGAGGGTCGCGCCGAGAGCCACCAATTGCCCATGTAGCGGGCGACCGTCCCCGTGATCGTGTTCAGTCGCACGAGCGGCGTGCGTGCGTGGCGTCCGCCCAGCGAGACCTCCCAGGCGGCGGGGAGCTCGCGGTACACCTCGCCGTTCAGGCGCAGCGTGGGATATACGTCCGACGACGACGAGCCCGCGACGCCGAGATAGAGATAGGTGAGGGGACCGAGGTGCGGATACGCTTCCCCTTCCACCTGCGTGCCGTACAGCCCGAAGCGGCGCGCCTCGCGCACGCGCGCGATCAGCATCGCGTCGCCCACCGGCTGCGCCACCTCCGCGGTCAGCTCCTGCCAGGCGTCGAGCCCGGTCACGGCATCGAGGTCGTATCGCGCCCCCACCCATGGGCGATCGATGACGCGGCGTGGCGCCTCGGCGCTCTGCGCGCGCGCCGTGACCGCCGCGCCCGCCAGGATCGGCAGGGCGAATGCGATGGCGGCGGCGATCCCTCGTGTCGTCGTCACATGCATGGTGGCAAATGATGGGTTGGGGTGCCGTTGCTGGCGACCCCGGCGCCGCTGCGCGTCGCTATGCGAGAGTCGTGCGCGTTCCCCTGTCGCGTTGACCCTGACCGACGCGCTACCCACCTTTCAGTACATGCGTACACTGCTGGCCGCGGCCGACCTCTGGTTCGCGACGATCTTCCTTGCCCCGCTCGCCGTGATGGCGAGCGTGCTCGGCTTCCATGGCGAGAAGGGCGGGGGGGTGCAGCAGTGGTGCATGCGCACGTGGGCGCGCTCGCTCTGCCTCGCCTCCGGCGTGAAGATCGTGGTGCATGGCGCCGAGCACATCTCGACCGGCGTCGGCACGGTGTACGCCAGCAACCACGTGAGCTGGTACGACATCTTCGCCACCGCGTCGGTGCTTCCGCGCTACACCTTCGTCGCCAAGGAAGAGCTGCGGAAGATTCCCATCTTCGGCTGGGGCGCGGAGGGCGCCGGCGTCGTCTTCCTGGCGCGCGAGAACCGGAAGTCCGCCTTCGAGGCGTACGAGACGGTGGCGAAGAAGATCCAGCAGGGGCTCAACGTCGTCGTCTATCCCGAGGGCACGCGCGGCGAGAGCTACGCGCTGCGCCCCTTCAAGAAGGGCCCCTTCGTCCTCGCCATCGCCGCCGGGGCGCCCGTCGTCCCGGTCGTGGTGTACGGCACGCGCGAGGTGATGCCCAAGGGGAGCTTCCGCGTCCGATCCCACACGGTCCACGTCCATCTGCTCGAGCCCGTGCCGACGACCGGCTATGATTACGAG
>DASSIC010000490.1:0-10776 GCA_035692325.1 Gemmatimonadaceae bacterium
GACGTGCTGCTCGCGCGGCATCCGATCTTCTGGCTCACCGACCCGGCCTACCTGCTGGTGATCATCGGCGCGTCGCTCCTCACCGTGGCGTACGCGCGCTGGCGTCCACCGCCGCGTGCGGCGCTCCAGGTCGCCGACGCCCTCGGCCTCGCCCTCTTCAGTGTCGTGGGGGCACAGATCGCGGAAGGGGCAGGGCTGCCGGCGGTGAGCGCGGTGCTGCTGGGTACGATGACGGGCACGGCCGGCGGCGTCATGCGCGACGTGCTGAGCGCCGAGGTGCCCCTCGTGCTCCGACGCGGTAATCTTTACGCGAGCGCCGCGATCGTCGGCACGACGATCTATTTCGTGCTCCAGGCGGCGGGGGTGCCTCGTTCCCCGGCGGCGCTCACCGGCATGGCCGTCTGTGCTGCGCTGCGTTTCGCCGCGATCTGGTGGGGGCTGAAGCTGCCTACCTTCCAGCTTCACGGCGACGATTCATCCGAGGGTCCGACGACATGATTCACGACGGCGACGCGGGAGTCGCGGGCGAGCGCGCCGCGCCAAGGGTGTCGATCACCTACTGCCCGCGCTGCCGCTGGCTGTTGCGCGCGGCGTGGATGGCGCAGGAGCTCCTCGTCACCTTCGAGCAGGACCTGGCGGAGGTCGCGTTGCGTCCGGGTGGGGAGGGGATCTACGAGATTCGCCTGGGCGACGACGTCGTGTGGTCGCGCGCGATCGAGGGCCGCTTTCCGGAGCCGAAGGAGTTGAAGCAGCGCATCCGCGATCGCATCGCGCCTGACCGCGGGCTCGGACATTCGGACCGGTCGCGGGATTAGCTTCCGCACCCCCAACTCGACAGCGCATGGACATCGCCACGGAATTTCTCGAGCAGTCGCGGCACTACCTCGCCGTCGAATATCCGACGAAGATACGGCACTGCCTCGACGCGCTGCCCCCGGACGCGGTCTGGCGTCGCAGCGACGAGCAGTCCAACAGCATCGGGAATCTGCTGCTGCATCTCGATGGCAACGTTCGGCAATGGATCGTCAGCAGCGTCGGCGGTGCTCCCGACACGCGCTATCGCGCCGCCGAGTTCGCGGCGCGACAGGGGGCGACGGTGGACGACCTGTTCGCGGCGCTGCGCAGCACCCTCGATCAAGCGGATGGGGTGCTGGCCTCACTCCCGGCGACGCAGCTCCTGACGCGCCGCACCATCCAGGGGCGCGACGTCACGGTGTTCGACGCCGTGTACCACGTCGTCGAGCATTTCTCGCTGCATACGGGTCAGATCATCCTGCTGACCAAGCTGTATGCGCCCGGCCGCATCACCTTCTACGAGGACGCGGGCGGTCTCGCCATCCCGCGCTGGCGCGAGGGGCGCTAGTAGAGGTAGACCTTCGTCCCGACGGGGATGTTGTCGTACAGCCACTCGATGTCCTCGTCGCGCAGCCGGATGCAGCCGTGCGTCACCGCGGCGCCGATCGAGCTGGCGTACGGGGTGCCGTGAAGCTGGTAGCCGTCGCCGAGCGCGAGACGGAAGTGGCCGAGCTCACCCTGGATGCTGCGCTGCTTGGTGCCGCCTGGCGGCATGAAGATCGTGTTGTCGAACACGATGTATTCGTCGAGCACGAGCGGGACGAACTCCTTCTCGCCCGGCGCGATGATGCCGACTTCGTCACCGCGCGTGGTGAGGCGCGTGCCGTCCTGCAGGCGGATGGTCTGGCCGCGCTGCAGGGTACGCAGCTTGAGCTGGTGCTCGAGCGCGACCTCCGCGTAGTTCCACTCCGGCGGAGTCCAGATGGGATCCTTGTCCTTCGACAGCACCTTGCGCACGCCGCGCGGCGTCTCGAAGCGCCACGACTTCTTGCCGTAGGTGAGCGTCGCGTTCATCGCGGTCGCGACGGGCGCCGCATAGAGGGTATCTTCGCGGTCGATGACGTAGAGCTGGTGGGCGAAGATGTCCACCACGACACGATACCCGGTGGCGCGGTCGGCGGTGGCGCGGGCCGACTCGTACGCGAGGCTGTCGCGGCGGGACGTGAAGACGCGGCGGGTGGCGACGGAGAGGCTCGCTGATTCGGTGGCGGCGTTGTCGACGTCGCCGTCACTGGTGGCGACGCTATCGTCGCTACGCCGGGCGATCTTCTTGAGGAGCGCGACCAGCCAGTTGCCGCCGGAGGAGCGGACGGAGTCCGTCTGCGCGATGGCGACGGTATCCGCGGGCGCAGCGCTGCGCTGGGCGGAGGCAGAGGTGGCTGCGAGGGCGAGCAGAAGCAGGCTCAGCCGAACGGACATGGGGAATCGGCGCGTCATGGTCTGAAACTACACTGCGGAGAACGTGAATGTTCACGTCCTCCGCAGCAAGTGTTCCAGAAGGAACGACTAGTAGAACTTGATGCCGCCGTACACCGGGAACACATGCACGTGCTTGCGATCGGTCAGGATCGTGTAGTACTTGCCTTCGGCGTAGAGGTGCAGGCCACCGACGCTGAAGTCCACGCCCGGGCCGACGTCCCAGTACGCCTTGCCACCGTCCTTCCAGAGCGGCTCGCTCGACGACTTCAAGAACGCGGTGTACTTCGGATCCACGTCGCTGAAGCTCGCCCAGCCGCCGCCCGCGAACGCATAGAGCACCGGATTCAGCTTGCTCGTACGATCGAGCGGCATGCGCAGGATCGCGTCGGCGCCGATCGACCAGAGCTTGGCGCTCTTGCAGTTCGGGCAATCCGTCTCGCGATTCTTGAGGCGTCCCCACGTCGCATCAGCGCGGAGTCCGAGGGGGCTGTTCATCGGGAAGTAGCCGACCTGCCCCTGGAATCCATAGCTGTCCTTCACGAGCGCGCGGATGTTGTTCATCGGGATCGTCGCGCCGGCGCCGAGCCCGAAGAACAGGCCGGGGAGCCGCTGGAGCGGCGGATACACCATGCGGGTCACGGTGTCATAGCGCATCACCGTGGGACCCGTGACCGTATCGACGCGGCGTACCGTCACCGTGTCGACACGCGTGACGATCACCGTATCGGCCTTCACCGGTACGGGCACTTCCTTGCGCACGGGGATACGCCGCTGCGGCGTAGCACGCCGGCGGGGTGTGGCCTGTGCATCGGCCGTCGCCGCGGCACCGAGTGAGATGGCGGCTGCGAGGCCGAGTGCGTACAACGCTGAGTTCCGAGTCTTCATCCTTGTCCTCCGTCGCCGTCGCCCTGTTGTCTAGTTCCCCGCGGGCGAGGTTGCGGGTGCGACGAGAGTCGTCGCATTCTACCGGGCTCGGGGACTGGCACACCCCGTGCCGCGGGAGCAGAATATAGCGCGAATTGCTACAGATACTACCAGCAGCGGCAAATTGGTGGTTGGCCGGGTGCTGAGGTGTCGCATCCCTCTGCAAGACAATCGCCACGAGGTCGTGTTGTGGCGAGGTAGACGTGTCGGTCGGCGCGCATGGTGATGCATCCGACAGTTGCCGACACTGCAGCGCGTCCCCATCGAAACCCCGCGAGTCGTCGCCGCGTCACGTGCACGCGACAACTTTCGTGCAGCGCACATGACGCGTGCAGTTGCTCGACGAGGCGTGGTCGCGGCGGCGCGACCATCCGGTGCAACGCCGGAAATGTGCGCACTCATGATCGCCAGCGCGAGTCCCCGGTGCATTAGAACATGTTCATGCATCGCGCGCGGCGTGCGAAACGTTTGTTTCATGCATCGATCTGCGCCGCAGCGCCGTGCATGCATGTGACCCTCATCACGTCCGCGACGCCGATGCGCCGCTGACGAGCGCGAGCGATCGGGTGTGACGCGTCGCGGCGAGCGCGGGTGTCTCACACGCGGGACCCCTCGGGTGCATTTGACACGATCACGCGTCGCCCGTATCGTTGCGCCCGCTGTCCCGCAGGAACCCCTCCGCCGGTCGCGCACTGCCGTTCGCTGGCGCGCGCGATTCTCTCGCGGTCACGCTGCCTGATTCATCTCTCGGAGCGCGCAGTCGAGCGCGTCCGCTTTGCAGTGGCGACGACGCCGATCGAGGTTCGAGATCTCCACCCTACGTCCGACCGGAGGAGGTATGCGACAGCAGTTCCGCAACATCGTGGTGCCCCTTGCCTTGCTCGCCCTGCTTCCCGCCGCGGCCGCGGCGCAGGAAGCGGCGACGATCACCGGCCGCGTCACCGGCGAAGGCGGCACGCCGCTCGCCGCCGTGACGGTGTCGATCGCCGAGCTCGGCGTCGGCACGCAGACACGCGACGACGGCCGCTACACCCTCGTCGTGCCTGGTGCGCGCGTCGCGCGGCAATCCGTGGCGCTCGCCGCCCGGCGCGTCGGCTACAAGCCGCGCACGGTGCGCATCGCGCTGGTGCCCGGTGCGATCACCCAGGACTTCGCGCTCGAAACCAACCCGCTGCAGCTGGGCGAGGTCGTGATCACCGGCGCGGGCACGGCGACCGAAGTCGAGAAGCTCGGCAGCGTGCGCAACGCGGTCTCGGCCGATCTGATCGTGAAGGCGAACGAGAGCAACGTCGTGCAGGCGCTCGCCGCCAAGGCGCCGGGCGTCGACGTGACGTCGTCCGCCGGCGATCCGGGGGCGTCGTCGAGCATCAAGATCCGTGGGCTGCGCACGATCCAGGGCTCCACGCAGCCGCTGTTCGTCGTGGACGGCGTGCCGGTGGACAACGGCAGCTACTCCACCACGAACTTCAATCCGGTGGATGCCGGCGGCACTGGACAGGCCGGCCAGGACAACGGCGGCCAGATCGAAGGAACGTCGCAGCCGAACCGGATGGCCGACATCAATCCCGACGACATCGAATCCGTCGAGATCCTGAAGGGTGCGGCGGCGGGCGCGATCTACGGTGCACGCGCGGCGAACGGTGTCGTGCTGATCACGACCAAGCGCGGCAAGGCGGGGGCGACCAAGTACGCGCTCCGCTCCTCGGTCACCAGCGACGACATCACGCGCAAGTACCCGCTCCAGACGAAGTACGGTCAGGGGCGCGCCGGCGTCCTGCTCGCTTCGTGCAATACGAGCACGACGCTCTCGGCCGGTGGACCGTGTGTGCGTACCTGGGGTCCGGCGCTCACGGGGTCGGTGTTCGATCACGCGTCGGAGGCGTTCCGCACGGGGCATCAGAACGACAACGTGCTGTCGATGTCGGGTGGAAACGACCGCACGACGTTCTACCTGTCGGGGAACCTGAACAAGAACCAGGGCGTGTTCATCGGGCCGAACAACTACTTCGATCGCGCCACGACCCGACTGAATGCGACGCACAAGTTGACGGAGACGTTCAACGTCGGCGGCAACTTCTCGTACGCCGACACGCGCGGCCACTTCACGCAGCGCGGCAACAACGTGAACGGTCTGCTCCTCGGCCTGCTGCGCACGCCGCCGGACTTCAACAACTTTCCGTTCCTCGATCCGGTCTCGGGGCTGCACCGCGCGTACCGCCTGCCGAATCCGGATCTGACGACTGCCGGCCAGACGCGCGGCTTCAACAATCCGATCTATTCACTCTACGAGGAGCTGAACCAGGCGCAGGCGTCGCGTACCTTCGGCAACGTCAACGCCGATTGGGTGGCGACCGACTGGCTCAAGTTCAACTACACGCTGGGCGCCGACTACTCGAACGACGAGCGGCTCGAGATCTGTCCGCAGGAATGCTCGGACGTGGCCGCCGGCGGACGCATCACCGAAGGCAAGATCGTCAACTACAGCATCGACCATAACCTCACCGCCACGGGTCGCTACCAGTACAGCGAGAACCTGGGCGGCGGCCTCACGCTGGGGCAGAATCTCAACGCGCGGAACTTCCGGACCTTCTCGATCGTGGGCCGGCAGATGATCGTGCCGGGGCTGAACAGCATCTCCAACACCCTCGCGCGCGATCCGGCCGCCGACTACCAGACCGTCATCCACGACGAGTCCTATTTCGGGCAGCTCAGCCTCGACCTGTATCAGCAGCTCTTCCTGACGGCGGCGCTGCGCAACGACGGCTCCACGACGTTCGGCACGGACAACACGCGCAACTGGTTCCCGAAGGCCAGCGCGGCGTGGACCTTCACCAAGCTCGCCAATCCCGGCGAGTACCTGACCTACGGCAAGCTGCGGTTCTCCTATGGACAGGCGGGCCAGGAGCCGGACCCGTACCTCACCTCGCCGACCTTCACGGCGACGACGCTGACGCCCGGCATCTCGCAGGGCACGGGGCTCACCCCGATCCAGAGTGGCCGCGGTGGCCTCTTCTTCACCACGACGAAGCCGGCCGCCGTGCTCAAGCCCGAACGGACCGAGGAGAAGGAGTTCGGGTTCGACATCGGCTTCCTGCAGGACAAGGCGGACTTCAGCGCCACCTTCTACAAGCAGCACAGCACCGACGTCATCCTCGTCACACCGACTGCGCCCTCGGCGGGCTATTCGAGCGAGGTGAAGAACGCGGGCGTGATCGACAACGGCGGCACCGAGTTCTCGCTCAACCTGCGTCCATTCACGACGGCCACGCAGGCGTGGGACATCGGCTTCGGATGGTCGCGGACGCAGTCGCTCGTCGTCGACATCGCGGGCGCGGACTTCAAGCTCCTCGACAACAGCACGACGCAGAACGTGGCGAAGAAGGGCTATCCGCTCGGCGTATTCTACGGCCTCGGCATGATTCGCTGCGGTCTGAGCAACCCCGATGAGCTGCCCGCGGGCGTGCTGGATGCCGCGTGCGCCGGCAAGCCGACGGGCACGCTGTACATCGACGACGGCACGCACTGCTCGATCGACGCCGGACGGCCCTGCGGCGAGACGCTCGACCAGCGCGTGCTGGGCGACCCGACGCCGAAGTGGACGGGCAACATCCGCACCGGCTATCGCTACAAGAAGCTGACGCTCTCCGGACTGCTCGACATCCGCAAGGGTGGCCAGGTGCACAACGGGACGAAGGGCGCGCTCTGGAGCTACGGCACGCACGGCGATACCGAGAACCGGGCGACCTGCACCGGCGCAGCGACGGCGAACTCCGACTGCACGGGGAACATGAAGGTGTTCGGGAGCGCCGACTGGTATCCGGGGCCGGTGACGGGTCCGGGTGCCGGCGTCGCCGTGCCGATCGGGGAAAACTGGTACCGCAACGACATCGCGCCGTGCCCCTTCACGGGCATCGACGAGCAGTGCATCGAGGACGCCGGCTACGTGAAGCTGCGCGAGATCTCGATCGGCTACTCGTTCGACCAGTCGTGGGTCACGCGCGGTCTGGGACTGTCCAACCTCGACGTGCGGATCGCCGGTCGTAACCTGAAGACCTGGACCAAGTACACCGGGCTGGATCCGGAGACGAGCCTCGGCGGCTCGATCAACCGCGTCACCGGCGTCGACTACTTCAACCTTCCCCAGACGCGGTCGATCGTGCTGACCGTGGGGCTGAACCGCTAATGCGAGCGAGGACTCATTCCATGCGACGTCGCACCATGGTTGCCGGTCTCGCGCTCGTCATGAGTGCAACGGCCTGCAACAGCTTTCTCTCGGAGCCGGACGCGATTCGGGATCCCAACAACCCGAGCACGGCGACCCGCAATCAGCTCCTCGCCGGCATCGAGGCGCAGATGATGAATCAGCAGGAAGGCGGCGTCGCCATGATCGTCTGTCAGTGGATGCAGCAGTGCGCCGGCGTGGCGGGTCGCTTCGTGGAGGTGCAGGGCAAGTACGTGGTGTCGGAGAACAGCTTCGAGCTGGACTTCAACAGCATCTACACGGGGGGCGGACTCGTTTCGATCCGCCAGGCGAAGGCGAGCGCGCAGGCCGACAACGACGCCGTGTACCTGGGCGTGCTCGAAGTGCTCGAGGCGCTGCAGATCAGCTGGGGCGCCGACATGTGGGGCGACATTCCCTACAGCGACGCTGCCGGCGACAATCCGACGCCCAAGTTCGACGGGCAGATGGCGATCTACGACGCCCTGCAGACTCTGCTCGAATAGGCTATCACCGATCTCGCGGGCGCGGGCGCGGGGCCCGGCGCGTCGGACTACTTGTACCTCGGCGACAAGACCAAGTGGACGCAGCTCGCCAATACGCTGAAGGCGCGCCTGTACCTCCACACGGTCGAGAAGCTGGGGGCGGGGCAGTACACGAAGGCACTCGCCGCCGCACAGAAAGGGATCGCCTCACCTAGCAACAGCCTGCTCGCAGTGCACACCGCCGCGACATCCGAGCGGAACATCTGGGCGCAATTCCAGCTCACCTCCTTCGGCAACGACCTGGTGGCCGGCAAGGTGCTGGTGGACCTGATGCAGGCGGACGGCCCCGACCCACGCCTCTCGCAGTATTTCGGCAAGGCGAGCGACGGCACCTACACCGGCTTCGACACGCCGACGAACAGTCCCAGCGTCGTCTCGCCGATCGCCGGCTCGGGTCGGACGGACAACCCCGAGTTCCCGCAGCCGCTCGTCACGTGGGAGGAGAATCAGCTCATCCAGGCTGAGGCGAACTTCATGTTGAGCGGCACGGCGGCGGCGCAGCCCTTCCTGGATGCCGTGCGGGCTCGCGCCGGCAAGCCGGCGACCAAGGTGGCGACGCTCCAGAACATCATGATCGAGAAGTACATCGCGCTGTACCAGAACGTGGAGGTCTGGAGCGACTACAAGCGCACCTGCATTCCGTCGTTGCGACCGGCCGTCGGAGCGTTCACCGCGGTGCCGGGGCGACTGCCGTACGGTGCCACTGAAAAGCAGACGAATCCGGACAACACGCCGGCGGAAGGCCCGCTGCAGACATTCCGCAACGCGAACGATCCGAACGCCTGTCCGTAGCATGCAGCACCCGTGCGGCGGCTCATCGGCCGTCGCACGGCGCGCGGGGAGCTTTCGGGCTCCCCGCGCGTGCAGTCGTCACACCATTCCTGATCTCCCGTGATGCGTCGCGCTCTTGTCCCCGTCGTCCTGCTGTCGTCCGCGCTCGGTCTGGCGTGCTACGACTACCGTCCGGTCACGACGCCGTCCGCGCTGGAGGGCCGGCGCGTGCAGCTGCTCCTCACGGACTCGGGCGCCGTGGCACTCGCGCGCAGCGTCGGTCCCGCCGTCGAAGCGGTGGAGGGCACATTCATCGGCGACTCCGCCGAGGGCTACCGGCTCTCGATGGCCACCTCGCGCGCCCGCAACGGCGTCGAAACCGACTGGCGGGGCGAGCGCGTCTTCGTGCCGCGGTCGCTCGTCGCAACGATGATGGAGCGGCATTTCTCCAGCTCACGCACCGCCTTCGCCAGCGGCCTCGCCGCGCTCGGCGTGGGTGCGATCACCGTGGGGCTGCGAGGCAAGGGTGAGGGCGGCGGCGGGGGGCCGATCGTCGGCCCGGGCACCCCGAAGTGATCGATTAGTCCCGCACGATCAGACTGCCGCGACTGAAGTCGGTCTCGAGGGTCCAGGTGAACTCGGTGCCCTGACCAGTGTGCAGCCGCTCCGTCGTGGCGGTTCGCATCATTCCCACCGGATCCGCGAGCAGCGCGAACTCGCCGCTCCCCAGCGTCCGTGCACGGACGGAGAACGCCGCCGAGGACGCCGCCGTCACGGTGCCGAGGCGGTCGCGCGTGCCATCGTGCAGCAGGTAGATCGTCGCGTCGAGCTGGCTGCGATTGACGACGCGCACCGTGAGCACCGACTCGGCCTGGTAGACGGTTTCCCGATCGCTCTCCTGCGCAGCGCGGCTGCAGGCCGTCCCGAACAGGAGACCGATCGCCAGCGCGACGACTCGAAGCTGCATGGGCTGCCTCCGGAGCGTGACGGGCCGATCCGCCGCCGGCGCGGCGAGGCCGTCCGGGCGGTCACGGTTGCCGAGTGGCGTGCGTGGAAGGAAGTTTCGGCAAGAAGCGCGCACGATATCAGCCGGGCGTGTGCGCGAACGCGGCGAGCTGCGTCGCGATGGTGAATGGATCGAACGGTTTGGTGACGAAGCCCGCCGCACCGGCGCTGCGCAGCGTGTCGCGGGCGGAATCGGAGGTGAGGGCGGTGAGAAACACGACCGGAACCTCGGCCGTACGGGGGTCCTGCTTCAGCAGGCGGCACGTCTCGGCGCCGTCGAGATCCGGCATGAGTCCATCGAGCACGATGAGATCGTAGCGCTCGGCGGCGGCACGCTCGATCGCCTCGCGTCCGGACGACACGAGCGTGAGCGCGACGTCGGGCGCGGCGCCGAGGGAAAGCTCGAGCAGGAGGCGGACGTCGGCTTCGTCGTCGGCAGCGAGGATGCGCATCAGGAGGGAGAAGGCGATGGACAGCACAGTCTACGGCGCGGCATCGTGAGCCGCCAACGCTACGTCGGCGCAGGGTCCGCGAGGTCCGGCGCATGACCGCGCTCGCGGGCGTCGTGCTGCTGCTCGTCGCCGTGCAGGTCGTCTTCCTCGTGAGCTTCGCGGAGCTGGTGCGCGGACGACGCGAGCGTGAGACGCTGGGCCGCGCGCCGGCGCTGCGCGGCGCACGTCCGCTGGACGACCTCGCGGCCTCCCGCGCCTGGTGGCATCGTGTGGAGGCGGCGCGCGCGGCCGGCGATGTCGCGCGTCTGGGCGACCCCGGCTTGCTGCGCACCCTGCTGGACGATCCCCATCCGGCCGTGCAGTCCGCCGCGACCAGCGGTCTCGCTCCCCTCGTGGATCCGACGACGGTGGGCCAGCTGCTCGATCGTCTCGCCGAGCGACCGATGGCGGTGCGCCTGCAGCAGTTCGCGCTGCTCAAGGCCTCGCTGCCGCTCACCGAGCCGGCCCTCCTGCAGCGACTCGTGGCGGACGCACCGCCTCGCCGGCTCAAGAGCTGGATCACCCTCGCCGAGGCGATCGGCAGCCC
>DASSIC010000491.1:0-8666 GCA_035692325.1 Gemmatimonadaceae bacterium
GGACAGCTCGGTCGCCAGCTTGATGCGCTGCGCCTCACCGCCGGAGAGCGTGGTCGCGCTCTGGCCCAGATGGATGTAGCCGAGTCCGACGTCGTTCAGCGTCTCCAGCTTCTGGCGCACGCGCGGCTGGTTCTCGAAGAACGCCAGCGCATCCTCCACCGTCATGTCGAGGACGTCGGCGATGCTCTGGCCGCGGAAACGCACCTCGAGCGTCTCGCGGTTGTACCGCTTTCCCTTGCACACCTCGCACGGCACGTCGACGTCGGGGAGGAAGTGCATCTCGATCTTCACCAGTCCGTCGCCCTGACAGGCCTCGCAGCGGCCCCCCTTCACGTTGAACGAGAAGCGCCCGGGTCCGTAACCGCGGATCTTCGCCTCAGGCAGCTCCGCGAACAGCTCGCGGATCGGCGTGAAGAGGCCCGTGTACGTCGCCGGGTTGGAGCGCGGCGTGCGGCCGATGGGGCTCTGGTCGATGTCGATGACCTTGTCGATGTGCTCGAGCCCCGTGATGCGATCGTGCGCACCGGGGATGACGCGCGCCCGATAGAAGTGCCGAGCGAGCGACTGATGCAGGATGTCCTCGATCAGCGTGGACTTCCCCGATCCCGAGACGCCCGTGATGGCGACGAAGAGCCCGAGCGGGATCTCGGCGTTCACGTTGCGCAGGTTGTGCTCGCGCGCATTGAGGATCCGGATGGTTCGCTTGCTGTCGGGCGTCCGTCGCTGCGCCGGCATGGCGATCTCCAGCTCGCCGCTCAGGAACTTGCCGGTGATCGAGCGCGGGTTGCGGATGATCTCGTCCACGGTGCCTGACGCGATCACTTCGCCGCCGTGCTTGCCCGCGCCGGGTCCCATGTCGATCACGTAGTCGGCGGCGCGCATCGTCTCCTCGTCGTGCTCGACGACGATGACGGTGTTGCCGAGATCGCGAAGCTGCTCGAGCGTGGCGAGCAGGCGGGAGTTGTCGCGCTGGTGCAGGCCGATCGACGGTTCGTCGAGGATGTACAGCACGCCGACGAGCCGCGAACCGATCTGCGTCGCCAGGCGAATGCGCTGCGCCTCGCCGCCGGAGAGGGATTCGGCGCTGCGGCCGAGCGTCAGGTAGTCGAGTCCGACGTCGACGAGAAAGCGCAGGCGCTCGCGCACTTCCTTCAGGATCGGACCGGCGATCTCGACGTCGAGCCCGTTCTCACGGCCCTCGCCGCGAATCGGGATCGCGTCGAAGAAGGCGAGCGATTCCGTGATCGGCAGATCGACCACCGAGCCGATGTTGCGGCTGTCGATCGTGACGGCGAGCGACTCGGGCTTGAGGCGCTGGCCATGACACTCCGAGCAGGGGACGGCGAGCATGTACGCCTCGAGCTCCATGCGCACCATGTCGGAATCGCTCTCCTCGTATCGCCGCTCCACGTTGGCGACGATCCCCTCCCACGAGCCGTCGGCGGCCTTCTTCTTCTTCGCGCCCGCGTTGCTGCCGTCGCCGTGCAGCAGCACGTCGCGCACGCTCTCCGGCAGCTCACCCCACGGGGCGTTGAGGTCGAACTTGAACTGCCGCGCGAGCGTGGGCAGCACGACCTTGCGCAGGTAGCCGGTCGGCTCGCCCCACGGCAGCACCACCCCCTCGAGGATGGAGATGCGTGGATCGCCGAGCACGAGCTCCTCGCTCACGCGACGCCGCGTGCCGAGTCCGCCGCACGTGGTGCATGCGCCGAAGGGCGAGTTGAACGAGAAGTGCCTCGGCTCGAGCTCCGGCATCGAGATGCCGCAGGTCGGGCAGCCGTATTTCTCCGAGAACGTCTCGATGTGTTCCGTGTCGGCGTTGAAGACCTCGACGAGCCCTTCGGCCAGCTTGAGCGCCGTCTCGATCGAGTCGGTGAGGCGACCGCGATCGTCGGCACGCACCGCCAGGCGATCGACGACGACGGAGATGCTGTGATTCTGGCGGCGATTCAGCTTGGGCGGATCGGCGACCTCGACGAGCGCGCCGTCGACGTACGCGCGGATGAAGCCCTGCTTGCGCACCGACTCGAACAGCTCGCGAAATTCGCCCTTGCGGCCCTGCACCAGCGGCGCCCGCACCTCGAGCTTCGTCCCGTCGGGCCAGCCAAGCACGATTTCGGAGATCTGCGCCGGGCTCTGCCGTTGCACAGGGCGACCACAGTTGGGACAGTGCGGTGTCCCGGCCCGCGCGTACAACAGCCGGAGGTAGTCGTAGATCTCCGTGACGGTGCCAACGGTGGAACGCGGGTTGTGGCCGGCCGTCTTCTGCTCGATCGAGATCGCGGGAGACAGTCCCTCGATGGCGTCGACGTCGGGCTTTTCCATCAGCCCGAGGAACTGACGGGCGTACGCGCTCAGCGACTCGACGTACCGCCGCTGCCCTTCCGCATAGATCGTATCGAAGGCGAGGGAGGACTTGCCGGAGCCAGACAGCCCGGTGATGACCGTGAGGCGGTCCCGGGGGATCGTGACGTCCACGTTGCGGAGATTGTGCTCGCGCGCGCCGCGGACGATCAATGCGTCTTCTGCCATAACCAGGGCAATTTGTCCTTCGGACCGGGGGGAGACAAGTCACGTATCCGCGGCGTTAGATTATCCGCAACGGCCCGCGCGACGCGGACGTCTCCCTCCCTTGCCCGCGCCCGCCAGCCATGCCGCACACCGACGCCATCGTGGTCATGACGACGCTCGCTTCCACCGACGAAGCGGTGAAGCTCGTGCAGACGCTGCTCGAGCGCCGGCTCATCGCCTGCGGATCCGTGCTCCCGGGCGCACGGTCGCTCTACCGCTGGCAGGGCAAGATCGCCGACGAGCAGGAGGTCGTGGTGCTGCTCAAGACCCGCTCGGCACGCCTCGAGACGCTCAAGCTGGCGTTCGAGGAGCTGCATCCGTACAAGGTGCCCGAACTGCTCGCCCTGCCGGTCACGGCGGGGAACGCGAAGTACCTGGAATGGATCAACGGCGAGACGACCCTCTCGCTCGCCTGAATCACACGCCGACGAGATGAACCGCAGCATGCCGCACTCCGAATCGACCAACGCGAACGTCCCGTCGCAGCCCAGCGCGCCGACGACCTCCCCCGCCTCCGAGCTCGAGCTGCCCCTTCGCGCCGCTGACGAACGCGCCCCCGAGCGCGGCCCCGACGCGCTGCAGCAGGCGCGCAACTTCGTCGCCGCGGGCGAGACGGCCGCGGCCATCACCACGCTGCGCGCGCTCATCGCACGCGAACCGGCGAACGTGCGCGCGCGCGGCGTGCTCGCCGAGCTGCTGGAGAGGCGTGGCGACACCGACGGCGCACTCGCGGAGTTGGGACGCGCCCTGGACGTCGCGCCGGACGACGTGACGAGCCTCTGCCAGCGCGCGCTGCTCCTCACGACGAAGGGCCGCTACGATCCCGCGGAGGCGGACCTGCGCAACGCCGTGCGCGTGGATGCCACGAGCGCGGACGTGCAGCTCCAGCTCGGCGTGCTGTTCTGCAAGCGCGCACGGTGGCGTGAAGCGATCGAGCCGCTGCGCGCGGCGGTGGCGAGCGATCCGGGACGCGTCGCGGCGCACTACTATCTCGGCGAGGCGTACAACAGCACCGACGATCTGCCGGCTGCGCTGAGCGCGTACCAGACCGCGGCCACGCTGGATCCAAAGCACCATCGCGCCCTCAAGGCGATCGGCATCGTGCTCGACCGACTGCGCCGGCCCACCGAGGCGGCGATCGCGTACCAGCGAGCGCGCGAGGCGCAGCGCAAGTGATCGAGGTGCGCGTCGAGGATCTCGCGTTCTACTCGGGCCACGCCGTCATCCGGCCCGCCACCGCGACTCTTGGCGCCACCACCGCTCTGCTGCGGCGCTTCGAGCTGGCCGGCGGCCGCGCATTGCTCGATCAGCTCAAGGTCACCGAGCCGCTGCCGGTGGGCTCGGCGGTCGTCACCGGAGCGGGCGATCTTCCGGTCGAGCTGCTGGTGCACGCCATCGTGACCAGTCCCACCGAGCGCGTCACGCGCGACGGCGTGCGCCGCGCGCTCCGGAGTGCGCTGCAACGGTCGCGCGAATGGCAGCTCGCCGACGTCGCCATTCCACCGCTCGGCCTTGGCGCCGGCAACCTGGAGATCGAGGAGAGCGCCGAGCTGATGGCCGACGAGCTGCGCGCGCATCGGAGAAGCTCGGAATTCCCACGTCGCGTGACGCTGGTGGCGGAGACGCCGGACGAGGCGAGCGCGCTGGAACACGCCGTGGCGCGGAGCGCGGCTTGATGCAACGACCCGGCAAGCGCGCGACGATCGCGATCGGCATCCTCGTGCTGTGGCTGGCGGGGCTCGGTGTGCTGGTGCAGCGCGAGCTCTTCCGTCCGCACGCCGAACACCTCACCGAAGCGGGGATGCGCGTCACGCCGAGCGCGACCTTCTTCGCCGTGCTCCAGCGCGGTGAGCAGATCGGTTTCGCGTCGTCGACCGTGGATACGACGGAGGGGGGGATCAGCCAGGAGGATTACCTCGTCGCCGATCTGCCGATCGGTGGGAAGCTGCATCGCGCGAGCGCCCGCACGTCGGTGAAGCTGTCGCGGGGGCTGCGACTGCGGTCGTTCTCGCTCGACGTGGATGCGGATCTCGCGCCGATCAAGGCGAACGGCACGGTGGTCGGCGACTCGCTGCTGCTGCTCACCGTGAATGGGGTGGCGGGGCAGCCGGCCGACACGCAGCGCATCCACTTGAGCGGTCCGGTGCTGCTGCCCACGCTGCTGCCGATCGCCGTCGCGCTGGGTCAGAGCCCGCGCCCAGGCGCGGTCTACACCCTCCCGGTGTTCGACCCGCGGTCGATGGCGACGCGCGACATCCAGGTGGCGGTCAGGGCCGAGAGCGTGTTCGTCCTGAATGACAGCAGTGTGTTCGACCTCGCGACGAAGCGGTGGATCGGCGCGCGCCCCGACACTGTGCGCGCCTGGAAGCTGACCACGCCTACGTCGGGAAGCGCTACCGGCATGAGCGCCGGATTCGACGGCTGGGTGGACGAACAGGGACGTCTCGTGCTCGTGAACCAGTTGATGGGACTCACGCTGGAACGCCGACCGTACGAGGTGGCGTTCGAGAACTGGAAAGCCGACGCCCGGTCGCGCGGCGCGCAGGTGACGGCCGATCGCGACATCTACGAGACGACCGCGATCAGCGCCAACAAGCGGCTGCGGAAGAATCTCTCGGAGCTCAAGGTGCGGCTGTCCGGCGTGGAGCTCGACCGCTTCGACGTGAAGGGCTATCGACAGAGGCTGCGCGGCGACACGCTGACCGTCACGCGCGAAGATCCCTCGGCGCTGCGCGCCACGTATGCGCTTCCCAATGGCGCGCACTCGTCGGTGAACGCCGTCTTCCTCGACGCCGAGCCGCTGCTGGAGTCCGACAACCCGGCGATCCGGTCACTCGCCATCCGCCTGCGCGGCGCGGAGAAGGATCCCGCGGTCGTGGCCGAGCGCATCAACCGCTGGGTGTACGACTCGCTGCGCAAGGAGATTACGGTCGGCGTGCCGAGCGCCCTGGCGACCCTCAGAAGCCGCGTGGGCGACTGCAACGAGCACACCCAGCTCGCCGTCGCCCTGCTGCGTGCCGCCGGGATCCCGGCGCGGGTCGCGGCCGGCCTCGCCTACCTGGACGACAAGTTTTACTACCACGCGTGGCCGGAAGTCTGGTTAGAGCGGTGGGTGGCGGTGGACCCGACCTTCGGTCAGTTCCCCGCCGACGCGTCGCATCTGCGCTTCACCGTCGGTGGACTTGGCCGCCAGGCCGAGCTGCTGCGCCTCATGGGGGCGCTGCACGTCGACGTCATCTCCGCTCACTAGGCGACCGCGCGCTCCCGGGCGTGCGGACGCCCTTGCCCTTCGTGCATGATCAGCCTGCGCCGGCTCACCAAGCAGTATGGCGGCTTCACCGCCGTCGACGCGATCGACCTCGAGGTTCCCCGAGGGGAACTGTTCGGCTTTCTCGGCCCGAACGGCGCCGGCAAGACGACCACCCTGCGGATGATCGCCGGCATTCTGCGTCCCACGAGCGGTCACATCTCGATCGCCGGCGTGGATCTCGCCGCCGACCCGATCGGCGCGAAGATGAAGCTCGGCTTCATCCCCGACCGCCCTTTCATATATGAGAAGCTGACCGGCGCCGAGTTTCTTCGGTTCGTCGCCGGCCTGTACGATCAGGAAGGACCCGAGGTGGAGCACCGTGGGCGCGAGCTCCTGGCCCTGTTCGATCTCGAGGAGTGGAAGGACGAGCTGGTCGAGAGCTACAGCCACGGCATGCGCCAGAAGCTGATCATCTCGAGCGCGTTCGTGCATCGGCCGCAGGTGATCGTCGTGGACGAGCCGATGGTCGGGCTCGACCCCAAGGCGGCAAAGATCCTGAAGGACCTCTTCCGCGAGTACACGCGCCGCGGTCACACGATCATGATGAGCACCCACACCCTCGAGGTCGCGGAGACGCTTTGCGATCGCGTGGCGATCATCGCCAAGGGTACCATTCGCGCGTGCGGCACGATGGACGAGCTGCGGCGCAGTGCGGATGAAGGAATCCAGGGGCTCGAGCAGATCTTCCTGCGGCTCACCGGCGAGAATGCGGCGCGCGAGCTGGTCGAGGTGCTGGATGCCTGACGCACCGCCGGGGGGTGGCCGGCCCGACCCGTCACTCCTGCTGCTCCTGCGCCCGAAGTGGCTCACGGCGCGGGCGCGGGCGATGTCGAACGAGCGGGGACGCGGCGCACGTTTCGGGCTGCTCGCCGCGATGGGGCTGTTGTTCTGGGCCTTCATCTACACGGTGCTGTTCAAGCTGCTCGTGTACTTCCGCGGCGTGCCCGACCTCGGCCCGTTCCTGGCGGGCAAGCTGCTCGGGATCATCCTCGTCGGCTTCTTCTCGATCCTCCTCCTGTCGAACATCATCACGGCGCTGTCGAGCTTCTTCCTCGCACGCGATCTCGACCTGCTGGTGGCGGGACCGGTGGACTGGCTGACGCTGTATGGCGCCAAGCTGCTCGAGACGGGCGTGAACTCGAGCTGGATGGTGGTGCTGATGGCGATCCCGATGTTCGCCGCGTTCGGCACGGCGTATCACGGCGGCCCGCTCTTTCCACTCATCGTGGTGGCCGTCTTCATCCCCTTCCTCGTCGTGCCGGCGGTGATCGGCAGCGCCATCACGCTCGTGCTCGTGAACATCTTTCCCGCCCGGCGCACGCGCGACATCCTGAGCGTCATCGCCGTGCTGGCGGCGGGGGGCATCGTCCTCCTGTTTCGCATCATTCGCCCGGAGCGGCTGGCGCGTCCCGAGGGCTTCCGCTCGCTCGTGGAGTTCGTGACGATCCTGCGCACGCCCACGTCGCCATTCCTCCCGAGCGAATGGGTGCAGCGCGCCGTGCTGGGCTGGCTGAACTACCGCCCCGACTGGATGTCGGTCTATCTGCTGTGGAGCACCGCCGCGGCCGCCTTCGTGCTGGGCGCGCTGCTGCACGGCCGGCTGTACAGCATCGGGTTCAGCAAGGCACAGGAGAGCGCGCAGCGGTTCGTGCGCGCCGGCGCGATGCGGAGCATCGGACACCGCCTGCTCTCGCCGCTCGGCATCCTGAAGCGCGAGCTCGTGCTCAAGGAGCTGCGGCTCTTCTTCCGCGACACCACCCAGTGGTCGCAGCTGATCCTGCTCGCGGTGCTGGTGGTCGTCTACGTGTTCAACATCAAGTATCTGCCGCTGCGGGGCGAGGGAATCACCTTCTTCCTGGTGAACGTGATTCCGTTCCTCAACCTCGTGCTCGCCGGCTTCGTGCTCGCGTCCATCGCCGCGCGATTCATCTTCCCGAGCGTGAGCCTCGAGGGACGCACGCTCTGGCTGCTGCGCTCCAGTCCCATGCCCGTACGCGACCTGCTGTGGGCGAAGTTCTGGGTCGGTACCACACCGCTGCTCCTGCTGGCACTCGGCATCGTGGGCGTCACGAACGCGCTGCTGCAGGTGAGCGACTTCATGTTCGCCGTGTCGGTCATGACGATCACGATGATGACGTTCGCGCTGTGTGGCATGGCACTGGGCTTCGGCACGCTGTTCCCGCAGTTCGAGACGGAGAACGCGGCGCAGATCCCGACCTCGTTCGGCGGCCTCGTGTTCATGATCGCGTCCGTCGGACTGATCGCCGGCGTGATCACCCTCGAGGCGCGCCCGGTCTACAGCTTTCTCTCGGCGCGCCTCTACGGTACGCCGACCTATCCCGGTGAGATGATCTTCGGCTTCGGCATGGCGGCGTTGCTCTGCGTGGCGGCGACGATCATTCCGATCGGGATCGCCAAGCGGCGACTCGAGGCGGTGGAGCGATGAGGCGCTCGACGCTCGCGTCCGCCGCGATGCTCGCGGCCCTTCTGTCGTTGCTGGTCGCCTGCAGCGGCGGTGATGCGGACGACGCGAACATCGCGCGCGGACGCAAGCTCAAGCCGGCGCCTCTCGCGCCCGCGGCGGAGGCCAGCGTGTTCGATGCGGCGGTCCGGGCCTCGTTCGACATGTCGCCCGATCTGGTCTTGATGCTCCACCCTCGCCGGCTCCCGCGCACGGCGGGGTTCGAGGGTGGCGACCCGGTGCCCGCCGCGCTCGTGCAGGCATTGCGCGACCGTGGCGTGGTGCACGGCGTGTGCGAGCCGAAGCACGAGGCGCCACGCGACA